>VFKH01000009.1 GCA_009885615.1 Parachlamydiales bacterium | reverse complement strand
TTTTTGCAGAGGTCTACAATGTCCAATGGTTGGTAGCTAAAATGGGATACAAAAGCCCCTATGAGGCGAGGAGTAGCTATAAAAAGATAAAAGAGGCTGCATGAATTTAGAGGGAGTGAAGACGTCCCGAGCGAGCCCTTAAATAGCTCGCGTAGAGGACGCGAACGAAGCTGTTAACTATATGAATTATTTAAATTGCAAATTTGTGTCTACAAAAATGGTGGCCGTACACCATTAAGAGCGGGGATATTATTGGACACTTAGAAGAAGGACTTTCATACCATTCCAAAAAACCAAAACACGCGTGCATACAATTGACGCCAGTTTCTTTAATGTCTTGCTGTTGAACATCCAGAAAACCTGTCATCTTTTTAAAAAATTTATCGGGGAACAGCATTGTCTGAATTGCTAATTCTTCCGCGACTCCATTGTATTTAAGCTGCAAGTCATATGAGGGATTCAATCCTAATAAAATTGCATGTTCTTTTGGGGTTATATGAGAAAATGCTGCTTGATTTGTTCCGAGTTCCTGATCGAGTTGAATTTCTAAAACAGGTTCGGGAAATGCTTTAAAGAAAACCTCCTTCTCTTCTCTTAACTCAGCATATATTTCCTCTAATGGCGTGTGGATAGCTTGTATCTGCCCTTTACTAAGGTCCGAATGGCGAAAAGAGATAAGAGCATTGCGCCCAGAAATATCTAATAGTTTATTTCTTAGCTGATCAAGTCCTTTTTTTATTATGCTGCGCGTTTTACTTTCCATTAAGCTTTACTCTATTATTAGATCTTTAATTAGTTTTTAAAAGAAAGTTCCTTCATGCTCATAGCTCCGATAGACAAATCATGTATTTCATCCCAATCATCTTTTCCATTTTTTTTGAATACATTCACCGAAAGATGGTGCTTGCCGCATTCTTTACAAGATTTGAGATTCAAATCTGTCTTAAAATAATGTTTTTTTAAATCACACTTTGATGATCCAGCCTCAGCATGAAGAGAAATAATTTCAGTTAAATTATGTTTTTCCAATAAGTTGATGGCCTTTTTTATAAAATCTGCCAATGCTTCTTTATTGTCCGTATATCGGCTTGCATTTCCCTTACTTGAAAAATAACGAAGGCACTTCTCACAATATAATCGAGTTGAAAGATAGAGGTGCAAAACAAAGCTACCCAAAGCAAATCCTATTACTTGAAGCAGTGCGTAAACATATCCTAAACCTTGTAATTCAACGGCATTGCCAACTTTTACATGCCCACGTCCTGCTCTAATTTGGACAGAAGTATTAGTCATGGAAATATCTAAATATTCCCAAAAAGACAGATAATGAGCGACGGATTTACCTTCAACTTCTAAGAATGAATAGTCTAGATATTGAATAAAAAGATAAGTCCCGAAGGAAACGGCTAGCATGTTAAGTAAGATAATTTTCCTTGGTTTATGATTAAAGAATCTAGCCCCAAAATAGTAACCACTTGCAGCAGCAAATCCCGAGACACCCGCTCCGGCAGGAATAATAAACCAAATCATTAGAGAGTAAAAAGACATGCTCCACCGCGATTCAACCCAATAAAGAATAAACGCAGTCAATAAACTCGTCACAGCTCCAAATAAAGTGATGAGAACATCTTTAAAAATATTTTTCACAAGACTCACCAAAAGATTGCATTAAGGGAATAAAAAAAATTTGCCTGCAAGTCGCATATTCTTCTTGTGCACAAATATTACATAATTTATAACGAATGATATATCGAAAAAACACTAAAATGCAAGCCAAAGTATCCAATTCACCCGATATGTTAAATTCTGAAAAAAATATTTCTTGTAAGATTTGTGAAATTAGAATTGAAATGGGTTTAACCCAAGAACAGTTTGCTGCCAAGCTTGGCGTTTCATTTCCCACTGTTAATCGTTGGGAAAATCAAAAAGCAAAGCCCTCACCTTTGGCAATTCAAAAACTGCAAAAGCTTTTCTCGAATTACAAAAGAAAAGATCGACTTAAACAAAATAATATAAAAGAAAAAGGCGAAATCTTAGGTATGATTTAAAAATTATGTTAACTTATTTATACTGCAGGCTTGTTAATGACGGCTCTCCCAATCAATATTGATGAATTGCTTAAAGGACAGATTGTTGAATGGGAACGTCTTGAATTTAAGGCGGGTTGGAACCCAGAAGCGTTCATTCGTACAGTTTCTGCCTTTGCAAATGATATTAACAATTGGGGTGGAGGTTACTTAATAATAGGTGTCGAAGAAAAAGATGGTCAACCAATTTTCCCTCCTATCGGTTTAGCTCCAAATAAAATCGATGCAATTCAAAAGGAAATATTAGAATTGGGTTATAGGATTCGCCCGCAGTATAACCCTGTTGTGGCGCCCGTCAATTTTCAAGACAAAATGATCCTTGTCATTTGGTGTCCAGGCGGCCAGACGAGACCTTATCAAGCCCCTGAAACACTTGGAAAAAACGCCACATATTCACATTTTATTCGACGCAATTCCTCAACGATAAAAGCGCAGCCTGCAGATATTCAAAAACTTCACGAAATGGCAAATCAGGTACCTTTTGACGACCGCATATGTCATCAGGCTCAATTATCGGATCTTAATGTTGGGATAATCAAAGATTTTCTTCGCGAAATTAAAAGTGACCTTCTTACTGAAGTTGATAAGATTCCTTTTACGCACCTTTGTCGCCAAATGCAAATTGTCCAAGGTCCTGAAGAGTTTTTAAGACCATTGAATATTGGCTTAATGATGTTCAATAATCATCCTGAAAAATTCTTCCCCTATACTCAAATAGACGTTGTCGATTTTCATGATGAAATCGGGGATAGATTCTCGGAAAAAATTTTTAAAGGGCCTATCCATATCCAATTGAAAGAAGCCTTGCGGTATCTTCAATCAATGTTGATTAAAGAGGAAGTACGCAAACGCCCCGATCGTGCAGAAGCCGATCGATTCTACAACTACCCTTATGTTGCTTTAGAGGAAGTTTTGGCAAATGCTGTTTATCATAAAGACTACGCTCAAAGAGAGCCGATTGAAATCAGCATCCATAACGACCGGATTGAGATTTTATCATTTCCTGGACCATTACCTCCACTCAAAATTGAAGACTTAAACAAGGGGTCTGTGCGAGTTAGGACATACAGAAACAGACGAATAGGGGATTTTCTTAAGGAACTCCATTTAACAGAAGGACGCTGTACTGGTGTACCTAAAATTCGTAATGCAATGGAAGCTAATGGGTCACCCCCGCCGATATTTAAAACAGATGAACACCATAATTTCTTTTTGGTTACACTGCCTATTCACCCCGAAACATATAGAAAAATCGTCTTTGTAGATGAAAAATCACCACCGGAAGACAAAACACACCAGCTTGAGCCAAAAACACACCAGTTAACACAAGAAACACACCAGCTTGAGCCGAAAACACACCAGTTGGGAGAAACTACGAAAGAAGAAACCCTTCCAATAGAATTAAAATTAAAACTAGAAAAACTAAAGAAACACCCTAAAAAAGAAGAGCTTAAGTCCATGATCTATGCTCTTTGCAGTTGGAACCCTCTTACGGCCCAGCAAATTACTGATCTTCTCGATAGAAAAGATAAAAAACACTTAGTCAGGCAGTATTTAACACCTTTGGTCAAAGATGGTTTATTAAAATATGTGTATCCAGAAAGGGGAAACTCGCCAAATCAAGCCTATATAGCCCAATAGTTTTGAAAGGATTTTTAGATGTTACTACTGAAGAGAATTATAAATATTTGATCAAATATCACTCAGGGGGCCATGGGGTTATCGTGTGGCATCCGAAAGCCATTATCATGAAACTCGCAGTATAAAAACGGTGTGCTATTTTTACCTATTGCAACCAGCAAAAATCGCGTGTTGATAAAAAATATCTTAAATCTTTTAATCAAAAAACACCTTATACCCTCCCTTGGGTATTTCTTTACCAAGATCACCTCTTCCATTATCAGGCAAACATAAAATAACATCTGCCTCAATAGGTGGAAGATCGGATTGTGGGCAAATATTAGGGTCGTAGACTACTGTTACAATTCGTCGTTTGCCACGATTAACTTTTAACCCCTAACTCCGCTTGAAGTTACGTAATAGCGCAACCAAGCTTCACAAGTAATTTTTTAGTTTTATCCGTGATTTCTGATAGGTGCCACTGATCATTGATTCTGATCT
>VFKH01000029.1 GCA_009885615.1 Parachlamydiales bacterium | reverse complement strand
GGAATCAGAAAAAAAATGATTTTGCCTATGAGTTCGAATTATTCAACGTGCTGCAATGGCGTCCCAGTTCTTCTGTGGAAGTCAGCGGTTACAATGTATATCGCGATGGCACCAAAATTGCTACGTTGAATGCCACTGCCTTGAAATATGAGGACCACAACAGAACGAAGGGAGTCTCAACGCTATATTCTGTCACTGCTTTTATAGGCAGTAGTGAAAGCTCTCCGATCAATGTTCAAGTACAGTAAGGATTTTTCATGATTCGAATACAAAAATGTATATTTCTTGTAATCACTGTTTTAGGAAGTTAGGGAGCAATGGAACAGAAAACTCCGTTAAGGATCAATCTCCTCTTCTTTCGGGTTACGTAACGGTCGCAGATTTCCTTTAATAACTGATTCTGGCACTGCGAATGAATAGCGCCCCAGCATATTGATATGCTCGTGAACAAGAGGTGACAGCCGAGCGACATCTTCGTCTTTAATTGGATGGCCTTCAAGACGCAGTTGCGCAAGAATTGCATCGATATAAATCGTATTCCAAAGGACTATGATATTCAGTACCAATCCTAAAGCGCCTAATTGGTCCTCTTGTCCTTCGCGGTATCGTTGCCGCAATTCTCCCCGCTTGCCATGAAAAATCATTCGAGCCAAGCTATGCCTTCCCTCTCCTCGATTGAGCTGAGTCAAGATGGTGCGGCGGAAATTTTCATCATCAATGTAGCTCAAAATATGCAATGTCTTTTCGATCCTTCCGAATTCAGCCAGAGCCTGGGCGATTCGAGTGGAGCGATCACCGACTTGCAATGTGCGCATAATCCCTGTTGCCGATACCCTGCCTAATTTCAGTGAACCCGCTAAACGCAGGAGATCGTCCCAGCTCTCAGCTATTCGTTGCATGTTGATTTTGTGACGGACGATCGGTTCAAAGGAACCATAATCAGCTTTTGAGTCGACCCTCCATAAACGTGTGTCACTTACATCTGCTATTCGGGGGCTGAATCGATAACCCAGGAGGCGAAAAAGGCCAAAGATGACATCGCTATAGGCACCTGTATCCGTCATTACTTGAGTTGGTTGCAAATCTGTTTGTTGCTCAAGAACAACTGCAAGCAAAATCAAGCTATCCCTCAAAGTGCCAGGAACAGTGATCGCATTTAGTCCACTGAATTGGTTGGAAACAAGATTGTACCATGTCACGCCCCGTTGGGATCCAAAATATTTCGAATTCGGTCCGGAATGAACTGTGCGGATTGGTACAACGAATCTCAATCCGTCAGCTGAAGCGACATCTCCGCCACCCCAGACTTTTGCGAGGGGAATTTTACTTTGCGCTGCAACAAGCTGAGCATTAGCATCGTTCAACGTTTCGTCGCGAACATAATTCTGATTGACCCATGATAAACGACCTCTTTTCAGGGCAGGGATCTCATTGCGAATAAGCGGCTCTATTCCGGTGTTGCATGCGTCTGCAAGTAATACTGCACATAAACTAGTCATGAGATCCTCTGCGCGAGCCGATCGTTCTGTAACGTGAGTGAAGGCGTCGGTAAATTTTGTACGAGCGGCGATCTCCAATAGGATCTCTGGTAAATCAATGCGGGGCAATCTCATCATTGCAGAATTTCGTAGGGCCTTAAGCGAGGCCGATTCTTCTAGTCTATCGAGAGGGGTTAAAATGAATTCAGATTTACCCTTTACAGTCTCAAATCGAATGGCCGAATTATTGGGTAGACGAGCCATCACTGATTTATAAGTTTGGTCTAGCTCCTCAGCTAATGCTGCTAAAACTGGTTGGGGATCATCTGACAGATCAAGCGTACGACAAATGATTGGCTTGGTTGATTCCCATTCCTTATTAGCAAGTAATCCTGCACGAGGGTCAGAATAGCGCCAGCTTGGAGCGATGAATACATCCCGCCTTCGAAGAGCTATATGCAGCTCATGCAGTACACAGAAAGAATAGGAGCGGTAATCAAATTCACCGTTTTCTGGAAAAATGTAGCGATGCCAAGGCTTACGTATGATCTCTTTAGGAGCTTTGCGAAGAGGCTTCTTCTGAAGTTCATGGTCGAGCATCCAATTTAAAGCTGCGGTGACCGGTTTGCCTACTGCATTTGAGTCGAAATGCAATCCTTTCAAAAGTGGCATTAGGAACCGTCGAGCGTGGCGGTATCGAGCAATCAATTCTTGATAAAATACATCATCTGGTGGACGCACGAGCTCTTCAACTTTTTTCATTGCTATTGAAAGAGTCTCTCGAGAGATTTTTGCGAATAACTTTGGTCGTGATTCAGCATCGGACAACGACGGATCTATGAAAATCTTGCAAGCCTTCGCTAAAAGTGTTGATGCTTGATCTAAGTCCTTTAACGTTCTAAGCCTCTTCTTTTTATCCTCTTTGATTGCTTTGCTAAAAAGGTCTCGCAATAGCATATCCAAAACATCGAGCGCATCATCATGGGCTGTTGCTTTCAAGCATTGAATGAAAGCCACAAGTGTTGCCAACTGTTTCGCAGGGGGAAGCCTCATGATTGCAGTGATTTTGGAAACCATTGCAAAGCGGGCAAGAGTGGCGAGTCGACTCGGAGGAATATGCGATACAATCGAAATTGAAATGCCTAAATTATTGATGGTCTGTATTCTTTTGAGAGCGTAAACGAATGCAGGAGCGCTAATCCGATTGGGTCCCGATCGCAATTTATCAAGCCATGACCCACGTTTTCCTTCTGGGACGGTCAATAAATTTTCCAAGCTTCTTTTTTGTTCAGGAGTAATGGATTTTCCGAGAAGACGCCATAACCGCTCCTCTGAATGATTGCGCACCCGGGCAACAATCCTTTCCAAAACGCTCACTCCTGGCAACAAGATTTTATTGGTCAAAAGCCAGATTTTGGCTCGATCAAATAGCACACTGGGTCGATTGGTTCCCGTCCAACATAATGCATAAAGCCATCGGCAAAAGCGGAATCCCATTTTTGGATCGGTGATTTCCCGATACCCCTAACTCATGCAAATCTCAGCCTTATGCTCCCATCGTTGCTTTCCTGTACGATACTCATGAAGACTATCGAAGTCTTTGATTTCCAATTGCTTAGTCACCATTTGAGCAATCGCCGGAGGAACTTCCAATGGATCTTCTAGGAAAATGCCTATGAAGCGAACGGTAACTAGTTGAAGCGCAAATCCCAGTCTATTGTGATTGCCTCGTTTCAGAGTAATCAGCGCTCGATCGCCATCATGAATATGGAAACAACGTGATAACTCATCAGGAGTTGGAGGTTTGACGTAACGACCGTAGCTCTCTCGCTGGGCTAACGTAATAAGATTTACTGGCATGAAATCAACGCTCGGTAGAGATTAATGTTTTTTCTGCCCAGCCCACTCGGGAAAGGGTATCGATCAGCGTTGAGCGTTTAACATCAAAATTCCGGCATACAGCAGCTTTTGACATCCCATTACCTAAGGATTCGATGATGGCATTGAGCTTTTCCTTGGAAATCGCCAAGGGCCGTCCGCCGACTCGTCCACGTCGCCTAGCGGCCTCTAATCCAGCATTAACCCTTTCTGTAATCAAAGCCCTCTCATATTGAGCCAGGGCACCAAAAACATGAAAAAGCAGCTCGCCGGATGCTGTCGCGGTGTCCATTCCTTCTGTAAGCGAGCGAAACGCCAGCTGATTCGCCTTGAGAGTATTGATGATTTCAATGAGATGAGTCAGCGATCTTCCCAAACGATCCAGTTTCCAGACAACGAGTACATCGCCAGGATTGACGTAAGCAATGGCTTTAACCAATCCAGGCCGATCATCCCGAGCTCCCGATGCTCTGTCTTCAAATAAATGTCTAAGATCCACTCCGGCGCTAAGAAGAGCATCGCGTTGTAAATCGGTATTTTGACGATCGGTATCCGAAGAAACGCGCATGTATCCAATCAACATAAACGAAAAACCCCCAATTAAAAGTTTTCGTACAGCGAATCAATCCGACAGGATTTTCCGCACATAAAAAATAGATTTTTTGATGAAAAAGGTTAGAAGGTTGTGAATCTGTCGCAAAACATGTGTTTTACGACAGTGAAACTCCTCATTGAGGCGCTTTATTGAAAAAGTAGCTGAACGCAAGCCTCCTTCACGTAAATCCTGTCGGAAGGGATTTTTTACAGATTACAATTGACAGGTAAATTCACCATTGATAATCAGATAGTATAGAGAAGGAGTTGTCCTATGGATGTTGTTGATAAGTTGCTGCAGAAGATGGAAATGCAAGACAAGATGGATTATGAGCTTTTTGATTTGAATGGAAAAAACTATTGCCCTGTTGATGGAACGATATCTCTAAAAAAATTCGTAGACGATGACAATGAACTCAATTTTTATTCATTCGTAAAAAAAATCAAGGTCTTAAAAAAGATCGTTAAAGACCACGGTCATCGCGTAGCTGTTGAGTTTGAAATTTTTTTCCAAAAGCCCAGTTCTAAAGAACCAGGCCCCTCCG
Source organism: Parachlamydiales bacterium (assembly GCA_009885615.1). GTDB lineage: Bacteria > Chlamydiota > Chlamydiia > Chlamydiales > VFKH01 > VFKH01. The sequence continues at coordinate 1,481 of VFKH01000029.1, read as the reverse complement.
TAGAAGTCCTATGGATTATTGTGATATCAGATCATCAGAAGATCACAATGGTTGATTCTTATTGGGATGTGGATAAATTTAAGAAAAAGCTGGAGGAACAGCATCCGGATTTCCTTAAAATGTTTTTCAGAAAAGCGCATAAATGATTGACAAAACTAAAGATAAGGCCTTGCAGTATTATCGAAATGCTTGGAAAACCCAAGACCTCCACGAGGAAGTTTACTCTCAGGATGTAGAATTTTATGCTCCCATGAAGGTTTTTAAGGGAAAAGAAGTGGTCCTTGCCGCATTAAAGAATTGGTTTATGTTGCTACATGACGTCTCAGAAGTTTCTTATATTACTCATGGTGAACAGGCTGTTATGCTGTCCAGGCTTGCTTTAAATAATAGCGGTGGTAGCATTTATTATCTTTGGGAATACGACTATTTCCAGTTCAATGCAAACGGACAGATCAAACTCTATCGGCCGATTTTTGATTCAGGAAAGGCTACCTATGAGCTATTGGGTTTTGATATCGCAGCACGATGTGCTGAAGCCCGCAAACTCGCTGACAGGCAATAACATGGATATTTTCGATCAGCAGTGTGATTTCTTAAGAGAGGTGATGAATTGTCCCGACTCCATCGCTGATGATTGCATAATGGAGTGGCCCTTTTTCTCATGGACAGGCAGAAATGGTATTCACAAGGCACTGCAACAATCGAAGGATCTCTGCTCGACGATGCATATGATTTTCAACGGGGCAAATAGGGACACAGGGAAAAGCACATTTCTCTATAAACTTTCCCAAGACAAAAGACCCAATCTATGGTGTGGGATTTGGGTAGAAGGGAACGACAAAATTAAAAACATTAAATTCATATTTGACAGTTTTGAGAGTTTTATGGACGGAAATACTGTTGAGATATTTGGATTTCGGAAAGTTTTAGAAACCGTAATACACGGTAACACCATACAAGAAAATCTTGATAAGAATATCCCAAAGATTATCCATCTGATTCAGAATTTTTTCTTAAAAAAATATGGCTTTCCTATCCAGGATACGCCTACCGCAAAATGCAGGTTATACCAAGCGGCCATCGAGGCGAACACAATACTGAAATCTTCGAATGAGTATACAGTAATTCTACCCTTTTTCTCAGCTACTGAAAAGGGACCCATTCAGTTTTATGCAACGATCAGCAAAATCAATGAATCCTCTTATAAAATCGTTTGAGAAGGGGCTTAGGGATTCAAAATGAATGTAAGGGATCACATAATCACGAAGAGGATATTTGATTCTTAACGGAGTTTTCTGTTCCATTGCTCCCTAACCCCCTTTAAGCCGCCACAATGTTTCTTAGCAGATAAGGGTATTTCTTATGCCCCGTATCCGCTCTGCTTAAGTTCGGCTTAGGATAAATTGCAGCTAGCCCCATGGACTGCATTAGCCTTTGCACGCGCTTTCTATTCACTCCATGCCCTTGAACACCCAGCCAGG
>VFKH01000052.1 GCA_009885615.1 Parachlamydiales bacterium | reverse complement strand
CATAGCTCCTTTTGATCATCACTCCTTCTTTGAGCAAATATCCTCCTATAAAAATGTCTCTAGGGCTTTTGTTCTCTAAAGATTGATGGGGTCTTTTATTGTTATACCACATAATGTACTCTTCAATGCCTTGAAAAGCCTCTTTTTCACTAGAATAGCTCTTCATATTTGATAGACCTCCAAAATCTTTCTATAAAAATATTATCTATAGCTCTTCCAACCCCATCCCAGCTAATTCTTACACCTTGATTTTCAAATAGATGTATAAATCATCATTGGGGGTGTGCAGTAGGAGTAATGCTTATTAATGCAGGTCGTATGTCTATTACAGCAGAAGCGCTATTTGTCGATGAATCAGCCATGACAATTATGGGTGAATTCCGTTTCTAAAATGCTTTTTTCTCAAATATGCTCCTAAATCATCGTGTTATCTACTTGCTTATTTTTTTTAATCAGAAATCACAACTGAGACAAGCTCAAAAGTGCAAGATTTTGAATTAAAATCGCTTATAGCTGGAACTTGATATCTCTAAATACTGGAGATATCTTGGGTTTATGGGGGGGGGCATTCAAAAGCCTCTGATCCGAATTCAATTCCAACTACCCTTTTTAGGTTTATACAAAAATACCCCTAATAATTTCTTATTCCCAGCATGAGAGGTCACTTTGAGTTAAATTTCACTACTTTATTTTAGTTAAATATGTTAATTTTATAAGTTATTGAAATTTTCATGAGATACTAAATGAAATTTGATTTATCAAAAATTTTAACAGCTTTTTTTCTGCTCATCTCTTTTTTAGCTTGGATAATTGGGCCACATTATCTAGGTCTTTCCTGGCCCTGGTTCCAACCATATACGCTGTTAACATATGTCTTTGCTGGAAAAGGCTCCCTTATCGACACGCTCTTCTCATCATTTTTCTTCTGGATAACCCTCTCAACTTTACTGACGCGTCTTAACATAAAACGTTTTTGTATCCTTTTTTTTTCCGCTCTTTTTTTTATAGGATCAATTTCACTTCTTCTCCTATGGCTGACAAAAAGTTTTTTTATTTTAATGGGTCCATCCCCTCTTATTTACTGCCTTCTCACTACATTAGTACTCAGTGACAAGCATTTAAAAATCGCTCTGCTAGGAATGCTACCTGTACCCCCTACTCCTATGATCGTTGTCCTTTTAAGTATTAATGTTTTGCAGGATTTAGCTGCTGGAGCCTATTTTCAAATTGCGGCAAATCTAATTGGGGTGGCTTACGCTTTTGGCGTTACGCCGCTGTTGAAAAAAAGAACACATAAGATGCGCTGATTCCTCTGCTAGAATACCAGGTTCAGGGTTAATCTGATGAAATGGGTGCCCTGCTGTAAATAAATTTATATAACTACCTGCAGCTCCTAATCGTTTGTCAGGAGCCGCATAAACAAGACGCTTTAATCTTGAAAGAAGTATAGCTCCCGCGCACATTGCGCATGGCTCAAGAGTGCAATAAAGTGTTGCCCCTAAAAGACGCCAATTACCCAATAAAGCAGCCGCCTGCCTCATAACTAGTAGCTCTGCATGAGCCTGCACATCTTGAAACTCTTCCACCCGATTTCGAGCTGCCGCAATAACCTCCCCGTCTAGTACAATAACGGCTCCAATTGGAACTTCTCCAGCTTCATAAGCCTCTTTAGCCAGTTTTAAAGCTATCTTCATAAAAAATTGGTCCATAAATTCGTACTTCTGCTTGAAAAATAAGGCTAATAGGCCTATAATTATAGATTGATGTCATTAAAAGTCAAAGTCAGCATCATTTTATAAAATCAGGAGGGAGACCCCTAAATGTCCTTAGATAAAAGCACGAAAGAAGAGATCACCAAAAAATTTCAGCTTCACGAGAAAGATACAGGTTCTGCTGACGTTCAAATTGCTATTCTCACAGAGAGAATTACGGAATTAACTGATCACCTGAAAAATGCTCCTAAAGATCATAGCTCAAGACTGTCCCTTCTTAAGCTCGTAGGCCAACGCCGTAAATTGCTTGATTATCTTAATTCAACAGATACAGAACGTTACAAAACATTGATTACACGTCTAAGTCTGCGTAAATAAGTTTATATACTTTTCTATATAAAAATCCCTTAAAGGTCTCTTTTAAGGGATTTTTTTTATACTAGTATTTTAAAAAGCCATCCCTACATAATGCTCCTGTCAAAAATCAAGGAAAAATTAAGCATGTTCAGTATTAAAGATTTGGAAATAGAAGTGGGTGGTAAGAAAATCCGCTTTGAGACTGGTAAAATTGGCCGTCAAGCAGGGGGATCTGTTGTTGTTACACAAGGCGAAACAACAGTTTTTTGTACAGCTTGTAGCGCGAATGAACCCTCACTTCAAATTGATTTCTCGCCTTTACGTATAGATTATCAGGAAAAGTTTTCCTCAGCAGGTAGAACTCTCGGTGGTTTTATCAAGAGAGAAGGTCGTCCAACTGAAAAAGAAATCCTCACATCGCGTCTGATAGACCGTCCAATACGGCCTCTATTTCCAGAAGGATTTTCTTATGAAGTTCAACTTCTTTCTTATGTTTGGTCCTATGATGGAATTCATGCTCCTGATGTTTTAGCTATTTGCGGGGCTTCCGCTGCTCTTATGATTTCCGATATTCCTTTTAAAAAACCTATTGCGGGCGTACGTGTCGGATATATTAATGGCCAATTTATTGTGAACCCTTCTATGCCAGAAATGGAAAAATCTCGCTTGGACCTCGTGCTAGCTGGTACTGAAAACGCCATTTTAATGATTGAAGGGCATGCTAACTTCCTCTCGGAAGATGAGATGATTCAAGCTGTGGAAACAGGTCATAAAGCTATTAAAGAAATCTGCTGCTCTATTAAAGAATGGGCCGTAAAAGTGGGTAAACCCAAAAGCAATAAACCTCTTTTTCTTATTCCCCAAAATACTTTACAAACGGTTAAGGAGGTCTGCCTAAAAGAACTTGAACAAGTTTTAAGTATCACAGCTAAACAAGAGCGCGCAGAGGCGGAAGCTCTTGTTAAAAGTAAAGTTATGCAAAAACTTTGCCCGGATGGTGATGAATCTAAATATAAAATATCTGATGTTAAAACCTCTTTTAAACGTGTAACAGCAGAGGTTATGCGCAAAATCATTGTCGAAAAGAATATCCGCTGTGACGGACGTAAATCTACCGATATTCGCCCTATCCATATTGAATCAAGCATTCTTCCACGCGTCCATGGCAGCGCCCTCTTTACACGTGGAGAAACTCAGTCTGTAGCTGTTTGTACACTTGGTGGTGAAAATATGGGTCAACGCTATGAAGATCTCCATGGAGAATGGTCTTCGAAGTTCTACATGCAATATTCCTTCCCCCCTTTCTCTGTTGGTGAAGTAGGTCGAGTAGGCGCTCCTGGACGCCGTGAAGTAGGCCATGGAAAACTTGCAGAACGCTCTCTTAAAGCTATCCTACCGAAAACAGAAGACTTTCCTTATGTTATCCGCTTGGAATCTAATATCACAGAATCTAATGGTTCCTCTTCCATGGCCTCTGTTTGCGGTGGCTGCTTAGCCATGATGGATGCCGGCGTTCCAATTATTGCACCTGTATCAGGTATTGCAATGGGTCTTATCCTTGAAGGGGATAAAGTTGTTATTCTCTCCGATATCTTGGGTATCGAAGACTCCTTAGGTGATATGGATTTCAAAGTAGCTGGTAATAAAGAGGGTATCACAGCTTTTCAATTAGATATTAAAATTGAAGGTATCACCCTTGACATTATGCGTGAGGCTTTACTTCAAGCTAAAGTAGGCCGTAATGAAATTCTTGATATCATGATTAAAGCTTGTCCTCTATCCAAAAAAGAGTTGTCTGCCTATGCTCCTCGCATTGAACATATCCAAGTAAAACAGAGCAAGATCGGCCTCATCATTGGCCCTGGTGGTAAAATGATTCGTAGCATCGTTGAAGAAACGGGTGTTCAAGTAGACATAAATGACGAAGGTATTGTAAGTCTTGTGTCAAATGATGCAGCTGCCATGGAAAAAGCAAAAAACATTATTCTCGAACTTGTTGCGGAAATTGAAGTCGGGAAAACCTATACAGGTCCTGTTACTTCTGTGATGCCTTTTGGTGTTTTCGTCGAAGTTCTTCCTGGTAAAGAGGGACTTTGTCATATTTCTGAGCTTGATAAAGAGCGCGTAAATGACATCCATGAGTATATCAAAGCCGGTACGGTTATTACTGTTAAGGCGCTTGAAATCAACGAGAAAGGACAAGTCCGTCTCAGCCGTAGAGCCTTACTCTAGTAGTAAAATAAAGAAGTAGAAGGAGCTAAATCACTGGACATATTTTCGGTAATTTAGCCCCCTTCCTTTGCTTTAAGTAATCGATCCTAAGAAAATCTAAATATATAATGAGTCGACACTAGAAAAGTGTGAACCTCCAATATGTAATAATCCTAGTAACAATAATTGGAACCAGATTCAACGCACATTCTTTTAATCCTCACTTTTCACCAAAGCTGCTTTTACGCAATTATTAAGCTCTCCAACAGCAACCCATTCTTTCTCAAGCTCTAAAGAAGGGGCATTTTGCCTAGCTGACACTACATATTTATACTTATTTCCCTTGAGCCCACGCAAGGTTTGATTCGGTAGCAATGCCAGCGTCAAGAATAATAACAGGCCTAAAAAGACTCTTATGAGATTCAAGGTTTTTGATCATTGTTTCCAGAGTTTTTGGCGAGAGTTGTATTTGCTGGGAGAATAGACGTACGACTTAAGAATCCATGCTCATTCATGACGAGGCCCATTGCCCCCCAAAGGGCCATCGTATCGCTTTTCTTTAGAAACTCCGTGAGATGCTTTTGGATTGGATTTTGCTTGCCCTTCTATATACGTATTTGTAAGGTCATATAATGCAATCGTGCTCTTATATCCATGAGGCTGCTGCTTGGGTATTTTCAAGATGCTTTTCCAGAGCATTCTTATGTGTCAAAAGCTTATCACTAATCTAATAGAGTTTATCAGAGAAGATTTTTTGAAATCGATATCCAATAGCTCTTTGAGACCACTACTATTGGACAGCCAAGTATATATAGATCTTTCGCTTTCTGGAGCTACAGTTCTAGCGATAATGGCTCCTAGGGCAATAGAGATGTCTTTTTCGGATACTCCCAATGGATGCAACTTTTGAGAAAGCTTCAGTTGTTCAGTCATTTGTAGCATGAGATGCTCGGCCCCAACTGTTCTAGGTTCAGATTTCTCTATTGAATTTACATCGATATTAACAAAATCTTGAGCAATTTCTTTAGATTCGGAGCCTTCTTCCAAGATTATTTGCTTCTCAGAAAGGCGGTGGATAGCTTGAGAGGCTTATAACTGAGCTAAAAGCTCAATTGCTTCAGAGTATGGAAAGAGACTCGGCTGACTGGTTATAATCTCTTCAATGCGTTGAGCTAAGAGCTTATGTTCTCCCTCGTGAAGATCTATTTGTGATCCCATGTAAAGAAGAACTCGCTGTCTGGGCCTCTTTCAGTGCGTACAGACTCGACCAAATGATAAGTCGCATAGGATTTACCCTTATTAGAGTCGGTTTTGAAGACTTTTCTGGTGACTGCTCCCCCGCCTAAAGGCGAAGGCTTCTAGGGATTACTCCCAGGCCATTCAATCCAAGGGCCAAAATATTCTGTGCTGCATTGAGATCCCGTGTCGCCAT
>VFKH01000002.1 GCA_009885615.1 Parachlamydiales bacterium | reverse complement strand
GGCGCAGCGGACTCAGCAAATAAAGATGGACTACTAGAAACAAAACAGGCTGAAAAGATAAAAGTAACGATCCAACTTTTGCTCATATGCGCTCCCAATTAAGTGTGTGGGGCTTGTCTAAAGCAGGGATCGAATCCGAGACCTTCGCATTACCAAGGCCATGCAATAGCATGCAGCTTGGCTAAAGCTAGCATGAATAATTCCTTTACACAAAATAAAAAACCACACATCTTACAAAAAATCTATTTCTAGGAGGTTCTTGCGGAATATGTAGGGTTTAAACATACTATAACCGGTTGGTTAATAGTACCGGTAGCGTCCAAAATGGTATGATGGCATGAGGAGTAGGTCCTGGCGATGAAGTCATTAAAGTCCCATTCACATGGATTAGCACTGTAGAGGTCATTTCTCTTGTTGGGGCAACGCCTGTTTTCATTGATATCAAGCATGAAACACTTAATAATATAGTTTTTAAACAATGAAATACGATTTTATAATTATTGGCGGTGGGATCGTTGGGTTAGCAACCGCATATAATTTACTTAAGAAAAAGCCTGAATTAAAAATTTGTATTTTAGAAAAAGAAGATACGTTGGCGGCTCACCAAACTGGTCATAATAGTGGTGTAATTCATTCTGGGATTTATTACAAACCAGGTAGTTTAAAAGCTCAGAATTGTTTGCTTGGTTATCGAATGCTGATTGATTTTTGTAATGAACATAAAATAAATTACGATTTATGCGGAAAGTTGATAGTTGCAGTAAATACAAATGAATTAACCGAACTGGACAAATTGTATCAACGTGGAATAGATAATGGATTACATAAAAATATTCTTGTTGAAAAAGATGAAATTAAAAATTTCGAACCAAATGTATCAGGACTAAGAGCTATTCACGTGCCGTATACCGGAATAATCGATTATAAACATGTTTGCAATAAATTAGCTGAATTAATATTGGCAATGGGAGCTGGAAGTTATACTTCTCATAAAGTAATGCAAATTCAACAGGACAAGAATGAAGTATTGATAATTACAGAAAAAGAGAGTTTTTTGACAAAATATTTTATTAATTGTGCGGGTTTATTTAGTGATAAAATTGCTTCGTTAAATAATAGAAATTTAGATACTCGAATTATTCCATTCCGAGGGGAGTATTTTCTATTAAAACCAGAAAAAAGAAATTTAGTTAAAAATTTAATTTACCCTGTTCCAGATCCTAATTTTCCATTTTTAGGTGTTCATTTTACTCGTATGATAGAGGGTGGAGTTAAGGCAGGCCCAAACGCAATTTTTGCTTTTAAACGCGAAGGGTATAAAATGAGCGATGTTGATTTAATTGAGCTTTACGAATCATTGTCATGGCCTGGATTTCAAAAAGTGATGATGAAATATTGGAAAACTGGTATTGGAGAATTTTATCGTTCGTTTAGCAAAGCAGCTTTTACAAAAGCTCTGCAACGATTAATTCCTGATGTAAAAAAAGATGATTTAATTTCTTCTGAAGCAGGTGTTCGAGCTCAGGCTTGCGATAAATTTGGAGGGTTGATTGACGATTTTAAAATTATTGAAGAATCAAATGCAATTCATGTTTTGAATGCGCCAAGTCCTGCGGCAACTTCTAGTTTAAGTATTGGAAAAAAAATTGCCGATTTAGCAATCAATAAATCGAATAACTAAAAGATTAAAAAATGTTTACACATGAAAAAAAATTAGAGTTCGCTATGCTGAAACTGCCCAAATGGGCTTTCGTTTATTACGGAAATTTTGCGCAATAAGTCTTAAAAAAAGATTATTCATATAAATGAAATTTTCGTTCCTTTTATTAAAGGCCCTTTCAAGCTCGAAGTGCACCGTATAAAGACTGTGTAGTCATACAATCGAAAACCTCTAACGGTGTCTCAAACTGTAACACTTTTCTAGGTCTATTGTTAAGCAATATTTCCACTCTCTCAAGATCCTTCGCAGAAATTTCATCAAAGCGTTTAGATTTAGGGAAATACTGCTCAGCAAGCCCATTCGTATGCTCATTAAGCCCTCTTTCCCAAGAATGATACGGCGTCGCAAAGTAGAAGCCTGCGCCTAAAGCACAGCTAACTCTTTGATGGTTAGCAAATTCCTTGCCGTTGTCTGCAGTTAGAGTATAAACAAATTCCTTGTCAGGACTCAGTCTCTCAATTAGCGCTCTCTCTACATTTTCGGCCGTCTTATGAGAAATCTTAACAAGTCTGGTTAGCTTGGAAGCTCTTTCCACCATAGATACAATAGCTCCGCTCTGATCTGTTCCTATAATCGTATCTAACTCCCAATCTCCACATCGAGTCTTTGTCTCTACGATAGGGGGTCTTTTATCAATATCGATACGTCCTGGAATACACCCTCTTCCTGCAGCTGCTTTGCTTCGTTTATTATATTTTTTGCCACGATGACGGAGCTCTTTATATAGAGAGCCTCCCGCTCTTTTGTCTCTCCAAATATACTTGTAAATGGTTTCATAACTGACCTCTGTTCCTTGCCTTTTAAGCCATCCAGAGAGCTGTACAGGGCTCCATTGTAGCTTTAGCTTTTCTTGGATTGTGGCAATTAATACGGGTACCAGCTTTTGATGATTATGAGATGCTCCAAGTCTTTTTTTTTGAGCCTTCTCGTGAGCCTGCTTAAAACGATATCCCTTCTGCCCTGTGTTCCTTTTAAGCTCTCGACTGATGGTAGATGGGTGAACGCCCAACTCCTTAGCTATTACGGCGAGCGAATCTCCTCTTTTTTTTAAAGCGTAGATCTGACATCTTTCTTCACAGCTCAGATGATGGTAGCCTTCGAGCATGATATCTCTCCATAGGGTTGTTTTTGTGAAAAAACCACTATAGGGATTCGACCATCTCTGACCTACTTTTTTTTAATCTATTTTAGTGCACTTCAGACTTGAATCGGCGAAAGGAAAGTTTTAATTTAGATCAAATAACCTCAAAAGGATGTTTATGTCAGTGCCTATAACTCTTATTTCAGCGCCTACAACTCTTATTGGTGTGGAAGAGATCCGCGATAGATCGATCGAGGGTCTAACAAATACATGTGATAACGCGGTGTCGGTTTTGAGAAATACGATCACGTCATTGGGAACAGTCTTAAAAGAGCAAAACTACCGTCTCTCTCAATATAAAGATGTATTTGCTGTCCCCATTTGCAATTTAGAAAGGGGAAAAAACAGCCTGGAAGGGCTTTTGAGCGATATTCGGGAGCAATACCAAGAAGTTCACAACGTAGATGATCGTTATTTTTGTAATACCTATTTTAAGGTGAAAGATCTTAAAGATTGGGGTTATCGGCTTGTAGATTATGCCTCAGCGACAGTTGCGCTTGGGGTAATTACTATCGAGGCAGCAAAAGCGCAAGGGACAACAGAAGAGAGGTCCGGCACGATGCAACACTGGGGGATTACCGGGGGGTTTTTACTTCTATCCAAAGTGCTTAGCGCCACAACGGATTATAGGAACAGAAAAGAGAGAGAGAAAGAATGTAAGAGAAGACAACTGGTAGAGCTTAAATATCGATGTGATAAAGCTTTCGAAGTGGCCGCGATAATCGATGTCCTGAAAGCGTTTAACCGCTCCGTCGATGATCTTGATCCGATTGAACTCAAAACACAGTTTAAAAGATCCATAAAAGCGATCAAAGAAGAGAACGGAGGGGTCGTATCCGAAAGTTTGGCAAAAGAGATCAAAAAAGGGTTGGGTTCTTTAATAGAGGAGAAAATTTTTACAAAGGCGGGCTCGATTGCCGTCACCCAATTTAAATTGGAAAAAAGAAAGCTAAAGAAAACTTTTGACGCATGGAATCGATTAAGATTTGAAATCGACTCTGGTCCTGGCGTTGCGGGAGTCGGTAGTCGTGAAGATGCGCATCGAAAAGCTGCTGTGCTTGTGTGCGTAGAGCCTGCGCGAGGAGAGCTTAGGGGGGTTGTCGTGGATTTAGGAGCGCCATTAAATAAATCTCAAGGACTAATGAGGGCAGAATTGCAGTACGGTACGGGAATAGGCGCAAGGGCTGCGCAAGTCTCTGATTATTTAAGTCCGCCTAACCTGATGCTGCAGATGGGAACCAATGCCCATTTTCAGTAACAATCGAGAAAGAATAAAAATTTATGTTAAGAAAAACCTTATACGGATGAAAACATAATTAATTGCTGGCATTTTTCCCATGCCAAAGGCAGATACGTCAAAGGTGTTAATTTGCTGTCAGCGCTGCTTCGTTATGGAGATGCAGCCCTGCCAATTGGATTTGCAATTGTCCACAAAGACCTGCATTTCTGCGATCTTAAAACCAAGGCAGAAATACGAAAAGCAGCCAAAACCAAAAATGAACATTTTCGTGAAATTACGCGACAAGCTGTCTTGAACGAAGTTAAGTTCGAGCACATTCTTGCTGACAATTGGTTTGGATCAAAAGCCAATAGGGAATTTGTTCACCGTGAGCTTAAGAAAAAATTCATCTTTGGACTTAAGAATAAAAGGCTTGTAGCCTTTTCTGAAGAAGAATGAAAAAAAGGTCCGTATCAAAATCTCCGTATCGTTTCACTCAAGGATGGAGAGGGAAGAAAGGTTTGGCTAAAAGATCTTTCTTTTCCTCTTTCCCTAATTAAGAAGGTTTTCAAAAACAAAAACAACTCTACAGGAACTCTATACCTTGCAACAAATGACCTAGATAATTAGGCTGACCGAATCTATGAAGTTTACCAACCGCAATCAAATATAAACTTGTGATTAGAGCGAATCAAATGGCCTATCTTAAGTTAAGAAAATTACGCGAATCTATGCAGCCTGCGTAATATGAGAGTTACTATCAAAAAGATCTAAAGTTAGCCATTGGACGTTGAACTTGTGTTAGAATATCAAATTTATCGAAAAAACAACATAACGTAAATTATCAGACCATAATATTTAAAAATCTTATTGCCAATTTCTTACAAAACTTCTAATCTAAAAAAAACAGGAGTTTAAAATGGATTATCCCGTAGGAAGTAGTGACGAATTACGTATTAAAAAAATAGACGAATTACGTATTGAAAGAATAATGGCTAATGAAATTTTGCATAGTGTAGATAGAAGCAGCCAGCCACCTTTCGATGCGATCGTTCGGGAAGCTCCTGTATCCACCTCCTTAGTTAATAAACCAAGTAGATGGGCAAGGCCAGAGCTTGTTACCAGCAGCTATGAGGGTTCAACTCCGGCTCAAGATGCTGCTTTAGCCATAAACAGACTTCCCCCAGCCCCCAAGGTAATGCAAGATCTCTGGCACCGCCTTGAAAACAAAGGCATAAGCGCCCCAGCACCGAGGCCAAGAGGACAGGCTCTATTAGAATTGAGCGGGCAAATCAAGCAAGCAAGCCCCAATGAGCCTCAGATGAATTTACAAACAGAAGATGGCTTTCTTGAAAATCTTATAAAAATGACTAAGCTCGCTGATACTTTGAGCCCCTTCTATTTTAAAAATAGTAAAAAACCCACAGTCGAAGAACAAGAAGCTCTTCATATAGTAGGAGGTGAACTTTGTAAAACATTGGGTGTTTCACCAGGTGTCACTGATACAAACGCTTTTCCAGCGCTAGTTGCTACTAGCAAAGTAGTAAATCGCTTACTATTAAATAATATAGAGGTTTCAGGAACAATCGCCAATGGGATGGCCCTCTTTATAAGCTTTAAGAATCAGCTTGCGGCTGAGCAGCACAGTACTCAGCAGATACTAGCCAAAAATGCAGGTGATCAAACAAATATGAATCTAGATGTGGTAAATCGTATGAATAAAGTTACTGATCTAATTAATGGATTACTATCGGATGAGACAATAAAACAATCAGAGATAAGTGACAACGAAGACAAGATAAGTGCAAATCAGAAGGCTATGGACATACTTAAGGACATAATGATAGGTTTGGGGGTCGCCTTAGGGATTGCTGTTGTTGCAAATATTTTTACACTCGGAGCACTGTCTGGAGCCATTGCTGGCCTAACAGTCGCGTTATCTGCCATGGGCCTTGCGATGGGTGGCCTAGCAATCGCTAACGCTGTTTTACAGACTAAAAATAAGGATCTTATGAATAAAATAGCGACCGACCAGACTGCTGCCGCAAGTGCTCGAGGGGTCTTGAAAGGAATGCAGGCTGATTCCCAGTTTATTGGAACAATGTGTTCATCTACAACACAGATGCTTGGCAATTTAATAAGGGGCCAGGTCAGTATTGAAGCTACAGCCGGAGATATGTTTAAGGACGCGACTCAAAGCATAAGAACTTCCTCTCATAAGGGCTAAAGAGTTGCATTCGGAGAAGGTAGCTTTTTTACAAAAAGAACTTAAAAAAAAAGGGCTTATTGTATTAGAACCCCGAAGGGAATCTAATATAATAAGGCCTCCTATTTATAAGAAAAAAGTAGCTAAAATCTCCTTATCCGCCTTTACAGAAATAATAGATATCAATAGTACTTGCGCTATTGTTGAACCACAAGTAACTTTTGATAAGCTTGTTAAAGAAACGCTACTTCTGGGTTTAGTTCCACCTGTTGTACCAGAATTTAAAGGGATTACAGTTGGAGGAGCTTTTGCTGGTACGAGCTTAGAGAGCAGTTCAGGTGTTTATGGCCAGTTTAGTGATACAGTTTTAGGTCTGACTGTTTTACTGGGTAATGGAGAAATTATTGGAGTCTCTCGCACGGAAAATAGTGATCTTTTTTGGGGGCTTTCAGGATCTTACGGAACTCTGGGTATTATTTTAAGCTTAATTATTCAATTGATTCCAGCTAAAAAAAATATACATATAGGTATTCCGGGACCTTTCGAAGAGACCCTTATTATAGGAAATAAAAAAATTCATTTGACAGCCGCTATGACAGATAGTCCTGCTAATTTTTTTACAGGGCCCTTTAGTAAATGGTTTTATAAAAGAGCGCCCGAAAGGCAAAACTTTATTCTACCCCTTTATGATTATCTTTTTCGCTATGATAGAGGCGCCTTCTGGATGGCATCAACTTTCCAAGGCCCCTCATGGCTTCTATATTATTTTTTTCATATTAAAAAAGAGCTTTCGTTTAAGAAGGCATGGGAAGCTCCCTTTTTTTTCAGACCTTTTTTTTCTAGTAAAAGACTTTATAAAACGCTCCATCAACTCCCCTCCCCTTGGTTTGAAAAAAACTTTATAGTACAGGACTTCTACATCCCACTTTCCAAACTAGATATTTTTTTAAAAGAGATTGTATTAAGGCCTTTATGGATATGCCCTATAAAGCCTACCAGCACCCCTCAGCTATTTTCACCCCACTATTTACCATGTGATCAACTAGTAGATGTTGGAGTATATGGAATTGATTTAGAGGCTTCCACTACCTCTAAGCGTTTAGAAAAAATTTGCTATGAGCTTAAAGGACGTAAAATGCTCTATGCCTATAATTACTATTCTCTCGAAAGCTTTTGGGAAATTTATAATGAAAAAGCTTATAGGTGTTTACGTACTAAGTATTATGCGGATAAAACTTTTCTTTCTATCGAAAAAAAAGTTTTATCTAGATAAATCCTCCTAAGACCCATCTAATTTAGATTGACTGTAGCTTCGATAATCGGTACTAGAAAAACTCTCTCTTATAGATAGAGAGTTTTTTTCATTTACGACTCTCTTATAGTCGATAAAAAATAGGGGCATATTGTTTATTTACCCCTATAAAGACCTATTCTGAAGCTTTAAGTAGGTATGGGCCTATCATACTTCTTCGGCTTCTCCCTTTAACTTATGGATAATATGACTGTATATTTCCACTATATTAACCGCCTGTTGAATCTTAAGCCCAATCTCTTTCATATTACGCTTTGTTACTACCACGATGCGCTTTCCCAAATCAAAACTCTCTTTCTTTTGGCATAGTTGTACAGTTTTCATTACTGTCACTATTATAGGCATTGGTAATAACAGAGAAATCCTTATGCAAGCAACAGTCAGGTGGCCTGCCATAACAACTGGAGTAAGTAAACATGCGGCCACAACCTGCCATATTCGCGCCGTAAATGTGAGGATTACTGCGGTCGTTGGTACCCGGTGGTAATTAGCTGCATAACTTCCTCGATGATGAACGACATCATTATCATTCACAACAACGTTTTCGGGTGTTGGTTGATATCCTGCCGGGAGTCCGCCAGTTGTATTTAGGTATGCCATATTATTTATTCTCCTGTTTATTTTTAATAATTATTTATATAACAATTATATACATATTTGTTTTTTTTTACAACTATATAAACTAATTTAAAAAATAACTAATTAACTCTAAATTTTAAATCCCTTTGATAAGATTTAATTGCAAGCCAAATTTTTTTCGATTCCTAAGCTTACAAACTATAATTTTGAATAGGTCTAGACTTGGTCTTCTATTCTCGTTCACTTCTCTTTCAGAAGAAATCCCCCCGTTTCTTCTTGGCCCTGTCAACCGGTCCTGTTCACCCAGATAGGTAACAATGTCTGGAAGCGTTTTAATGACTGATATATGCAAAAAATATGGCATAAGCATAGCGACGGGTTATAATTGGAGCCAATGATGTATAGATCATCGTAAAGAAGGCTTAAAAGCCCCTCATGTCACTCATCATTGCTATAGCAAAGGTCAAATCAATAGAGCTATAGATTTTAAGCTCAACCATCGAACTTGGGGTCCTAAAAAAGTTATATTGCCACCCATAGACTTGGACACAGATTTGCGGTAAATTAAACGCCAGAGGAGGCGATCATGAGCGTAATAACAAGTAATAATCAAGGCAGAATCCTGAAGAAATGGACATCTAGCCGCAACAAAGAGGCGGTGTTGAGACTTCTCAAGGGGCAGGCTGTAGATGGACTAGAGTCGGGAATTGGGCGTAACAATAGGCCAACTGGAAAACTGGGAAAGCATGGTTCTAGATAATATGGACCTACTTCTCAAGGCTCGAAAGGAGGATCCCTTCATAATGAACTAGATGTAGCTAAAAAACAGATGGGTGAGCTTCGCATGGAAAATGAACTCCTTATGGAGCTTCGGCAAACGGCAAGGCGTTTTTTGGGAAGGGAAGTGGTAACAATGAGCCGGACCATTTCTCCAAGTACAAACAGAGTATATGGGCTTAAAAGAGTTTGTGAAGTAGGGGGTGTTGCTAGCTCAACGCTTTATGCAGCACAATTATCTAAAGCAACCCCAATACTTAGAGGTCTTAAGCCTATCATTGAAGATGAGAAGCTTTTGAACATGATCCAGAAAGACCTAAACAACACCCCTTTTAGTGGAGAAGGCCCTAAAAAGGTTCATGCAAGACTAAAGCGTTAAGGAGTTAAGCTCCGTAGAAATATAGTGCTTAAGATAATGAATACCAACCGGTTGATGTTACATCATCGTGGAGTCTATAAAGCTACTAACCCTCATGATGGCAAGATTATTACGGCTGCTCCAAGAGTGATGTGGGGATCTGATGGCATAAAAGTGCAAACTGCGGATGAGGGATGGGCATGGGTATTCTCTGTCACAGAGCATTGGAATTCAGAATGTATTGGATGGCATGTTTGTAAGATAGGAGATCGTTTTGCAGCTTTAGAGCCTCTTACGCAAGCTGTAAAGAAGATCTAGGGTTCCCTAAATATGGGTTGATACATACGGCCCTGATGTTGCAATGTTGATACATGGCTAATGAATTCCAAGGAAAAGTCCTCCTGATCACCGGAGCCAGTGGAACCATCGGAAGAGCACTGACCAATCATTTTCTTGCACTCGATGCAATTGTTTGTGCCCAAGTAAATACTGGCGCCCTTGAAGCACATCCAAAGTTGCACATTTCCCCCATAGATTTCAAAAGCACGGATGCCGCAAGGAAGATGGTCTAATCAAGTATTGAAGCTACCGGAAAGATAGATTTTCTTATCAACAATGCAGCTAATCGAGAAGGTTTTCCTTTTGCAGCCATTACGGCAGAAAATGCTGACAATGTTTTCCGCGTAAATGTTTTCATTCCGGCCGAACTCATCGCCCTTGCAGCTAAGGCAAAAGTGAAGGTGTGTTTAAATATTTCTTCAATAGCTGCTAACACCGCACGCCCAGGTCACGCAATTGATGGTGCAAGCAAAGCTGCTCTTGATTCACTTACTCGTTCTGCTGGTCAAGAACTTACACCCATGAGAACTCTTGGCCTTCGTCTGGGCTTAGTCGGAAAAGTTGGTATCGATCAGGGAAGGGCCAGGGATGTAAACTCCTGGAAGCAAGCAGCTCCCCTTAAGCGTTATGCAACTGCTGATGAAGTTGCAGGTGTTGTTGAGTTCTTGCTTTCGACTGCAAATGCTTGGGCAACGGGGTCTACCTATGATTTTGATGGTGGAATTGCAACAAAAGCCAACTGGTAATAATTGATCCATAGAAAATTACTCCCGTGTGCTTTATTTTTTCACATTTCCGGGGAGGACACTATCCTTACCAGCTGTTGTATTTGCCTAGTGCAAAAAACACCCTCACCTGGGGAGGCCCATGTAGGGGAAAAGCCCAGTTCTATTTTGTGTTACATGCCGATAAGGTCCCAGTTACAAAGAGAGCTACCGGCTATGAGATAACCTTTTAAGGTATGGATCCAAAAGTGCTCTATAGGAGCGACTCAGATGAAGCTTGAAAACAGTCTAAAGAAGAAATAAGATGCCCCTTCCAACAGGTGCAAAAGATGAGTTAAAATCTAGTCGATGTCTTCTTCAAGCGGATCGACCAATTCGTACCCAGAAGGATTGGTGCGTTCTAATGGCAAAGGAATCGACTGAAGCCTGATGGGATCTTCAGAATCTTCAGGGTTTATAAGTGAGAAATAATAGGGGCATATTGTTTAATTACCCCTATAAAGACCTATTCTGAAGCTTTAAGTAAGCATGGGCCTATTATTCTTCTTGGGGTTCTCCCTTTAAAACATCGATAATATGACTGTATATTCCCACTATATTAACCGCCTGTTGAATCTGATGCCGAATCTTAGCCATATTACCCGTTGTTAACATCACGATGCGCTCTCCCAATTTAAAACTCTCTTTCTTTTGAGACAAAAGATGCGCAGTTTTAATTACTGTCAGAATTATAGGCGATGCTAATGACAGAGGAATTAGTATGCAAGCAACAGTCAGGTGGAATGCAATAACAACTGGAGTAAGTAAACATGCGGCCACAACGTGCCCTATTCGCGCCATAAGAGTGTGTCTTTGTAGGGTGATTGGTAGCCTGTGGTAATTATCTGCATACCTTACTTCATGGCCAACATTTTCCGCACTCCTGTCCTCATCCCCATACAAACTATTTTCGTTTGTTGGTTGGTTTTGTTGATATTGTCCCCGCAATCCGCTTGGTTGTACGTATGCCATATTATTTGTTCTCCTGTTTATTTTTAATAATTATTTATATAACAACTATATACATATTTGTTTTTTTTTACAACTATATAAACTCATTTAAAAAATAACTAAATTAACTCAAAATTTTAAATTTCTGTAACAAGATTTAATTGCAAGCCAAATTTTTTTCGATTCCTAAGCTTACCAACTATAATTTTGAATATGTCTAGAATTGGTCTTCTATTCTCGTTCACTTCTCTTTCACCAGCACGGGACAATTTAATGTTACGACATAAAGTATCCATGGAAGTAAGAAATTTCTTAGATAATACAGGATTTTTAGACGTAGATACACCCCTACTAATCAAGTCGACTCCTGAAGGTGCAAGAGATTTCGTTGTTCCAAGCAGAATGAATCAAGGGCTTTTTTATGCCTTACCGCAATCGCCTCAAACCTTCAAATAATTATTAAGGGTGTCAGGAATTGACCGGTATTACCAAATAGTAAAACGTTTCCGTGATGAAGATTTAAGAGCCGATAGACAACCATAATTTACGCAAATCGATTGTGAAATGGCTTTTATTGAGCAAAACGATATACTCGACACCTTTGAAGACTTAATTAAACATTTTTTAAAAAGTTTAAAAAATCGATTTTTTAGAGGCTTTTCCAAGAATTTCCTACCAAGATGCAATGGAAAGATTTGGCTCCGAAAAACCCGATCTTCGTTTCGAAATGGAGTGGGTGGATTTTACTTTAATGGCACAGGAAAAGGATTTCCGGTTTTTGATGACGCTAAATCAGTACTTGTAATTAACGTTGCGGCTTGCACAGACTACACAAGAAAACAACTTGACGAATTAACAGAATGGCTGAAACGAGCTCAAATGGGTGCAAAAGGATTAATCTATGCCAAATATAATCAAGATGGAACCGTGACTGCTCCCTTGCCTAAAGGCAAAAGCTTCTAGGGATCACTCCCAGGCCATTCAATCCAAGGGCCAAAATATTCTGTGCTGCATTGAGATCCCTTGTCGCCATATACCCACATTGCAAACAACAATGCGTTCTT
>VFKH01000013.1 GCA_009885615.1 Parachlamydiales bacterium | reverse complement strand
CCCCCCCCCCCCCCATCCGATATCCCCTAGCAATGCTATACCATCAAAAGCCCCCCTAATCGGGCGAGTAGATTTTACAGGTGCCCCGTAAGTTCTTGAAAAGCCATCGTTGAGTTCTTATTCTAGAATATCCATCAATTAGGGTACTCCTACAAAATCTACTGGATGGGTGACTGGGCTTCTAATGCTACAGCGTTGTCATGAATTTCCGATGAAGCGGCCGTAGACAGATGGATAGAAAATCCTTATTGGCATTCTTTTGCGGTTATGATTTCATACAGTGGGAATTACCTCTTGATCCTTCTTCCTATATAGATAGCAAAAACGAGTTGAGGAAAAATATTTAGCAGCGATCCCCGGTGCTCCGATTGTTAGCGGCATGTAGAGAGGAATTATAAATAAACATATTTTAAAATAGCAATTATTGATTCGAAGGTGATGGGGAAAAACATCCGTTAGCCTACCTATAGAAAATTGTATATTAACAGCTTACATTATTTTGTAAAGCTATCTAAGAGATTGGGTATTCCGATCCGCCAAACCTACGCGATAACCAGGCCCTAGACTAGCTCGGCTCTTTTTATGAATTTCGTTGTAAGGAGTCAATTGCCATTACACACAAAGAAGGCCATGCACTCGCATTCATGGCTCACCCGCGGAAATCCCTTGGATCCTCATCCACTTAAAGACGTCTTGAATAAGTTACAAGAACAGCCAAAGATTCCCGTAGAAATTGTCGTAGTGGACAAAAGCTACCATGGCCATATAATTGATTTTATAAAATTTATGTTTCTAGCGTAAAAAGGAAATGCATGGCTCTGTGGTATTGGGGGAAACTTACGGATTCTTCTTAATCGATGAGCGTTATTACGAGCAACTTAATCTGAGAGGGGGCACCGCTTACGAGCAAAGCTCGTATGATGGAAAATTTCTATGATAATCTCCATGAAACTTAGGTCTTCCGGCCTCAAGTTTTGGCGCCCCCATGTTTGAAGACCCTCTTAATTTGCATTAAATCAGGATTTTTTGCTGGAATTACTGGACTATAGTTTTTTTTTGTGTTATAGTTATAATATTTAAATTTAAAAAAGCTTTTATGACTGCACTTGCCAATAGCCTTAATAGTTCTTATCTCCCACCAGCTCCATCCCTATTGGCTACTTCTCGCAGTTCATCTTCAGGACTAGAAGGGCGTACTTTTCAGTTCATCAAAGGTAGCGTTACCTTGGCAGAAATAATAGGCAGGGGCTCCTATGGAAAAGTTTATGCAGGCGTATTTAAGCCTTTAGATAAAGCTAAGTTGATAGCTGTAGCAGTTAAAGTTAACTTTGATAGTAAAGGACTACCCTCTCTTATCGCTGAAGCCAGTACCTATGATCGACTAGCATCTTTACATGCAGACCCTCACATCCCTAAAATGGTAGTCCATGGCGTAATCGAACAGGCTTCTAATTGCAAGAATAATCTTTATGCCTTAGTCCTAAAACGCTACAAAGAATCTCTTTATGCTTTCCTGAAAAGTAATCCCCTTAAGAAATCCTCTTTCTCCGCATTACTCGCTCGCCAACTTGTAGTTGCACTTAGATCACTGGGGTCTCTGGGCCTAGTGCATTGTGATATAAAGCCGGAGAATGTTCTTGTTTCCAAGAGCGGAACTCTCAAACTCGCTGACTTTGGCTCTGCTAGGGGTCTTTCGCCTGAAAATGGGCCCGAATATCTCTGCTCGCGTTACTATAGACCCCCAGAGATAGCTTTTAAAGCCCTAATTACTCCTGGTTTTGATATCTGGAGTCTAGCCTGTGTTTTATTTGAAATTTTTCTAGGTAAAGTATTATTTCCAGCCACCGATTATAAAGAGCTGCTAGATATGCATTTTGAATTTTTGGGGCCTGCTCCTTTAACACTTGTTACAGCAGCTTATCCTGATTACAATAACTTCTTCACCCTCCTTTCTAAAGAGGATGATCCTGTGCAGTATGCTTATCCTAAGTATAGATTTTCTCAAGTGGTTGCAAGGGAAAATCGAACTACTTTTTTCAGGAAAGTATTACAAGCTAAACTAGATTCATGTGTAGGCTCTGATGCAGAAAAAAGCGCTCATATAAAAAATATTAAGAACTTTTTTTCTTTGATCCGTAGGATGCTGACTTGGGAGAGTAAAGATCGAGCAACTCCTGCTGATTTACTCAATGAACCTCTTCTGGTAAACGCCATCCCGGCTCGTCAGCTTGCTTTTAAAAGACCTCGCTCCCACCATCTAGCCCTAAGTCCAGCACGTGAAGCTCCCCCTCCCGAATCTCCTGTTGCTCCCCCTCCCGAATCTCCTGTTTTCATCCTTCAATATACAGAGACATCCTCCGCTTCATCCGATAGTCCCTAGCAATGCTATAACATCAAAACCCCTTAATCGGGCGAGTAGATTTCGCAGGTGCGCCGTAAGTTTTTGAAAATCCATGGGTGGAGTTCTTATTCTAGAATACCTATCAATTAGGGTAATCCTACGATAAAGAGGCTCTATGGGATTGAGCGCAGGTCTGATAGCCGGTGCTCTAAATGAGTCTACTTCGGCTAAAATCTAAGGGTTTGGTTTTCTTTATTTTACAAAGGATTACAAGCTTATAGCTTACATTCTTACAAATTCTACACTGAAAAAACCCTCTAAAATCAATCTCTCACTTATATATATATATATATATTTAGGTACGGCTATGAAGGAGCTATTCGGAGTTGCAATGGTTGGCGTAATTTGCAGATAGAAGGAACGGGCCGCCTTTCCCATAGGCCCCTGGCAAAGGGAGTCCCCTTTGCCAAACCTTTCAAGAAAGAGCTCCTAATAGCAGGCAAAAAAAGAGTCCTCTTATCAAGTATAAATATTCGCTATAAAAAGCCCTTCTTGAGAGACCTTGTATCTTAACGCTTTATTTTTAATAAGTTTTCTGCACCGTTATAAGGACTATTTTTGCATCAGGAGGAGTGCAAAGACAAAAGCGAATAATGCAAAAGACTCTATAATACCAATAGAGGCCCAGCATTTGCCATACACAGCTGGTTGTCTAGCAGAGGCTTGTATTCCTGAAGCACAGACACGCCCCTGATAGACAGAAGAAGCAAGAAATGCAGCACCTACGCTTAACCCCATACCTATACCACTTAAAGGGGAAAGCGTCCCTGCATTAATTGCGTTACGCATTAAAAGCATTAAAATAAAACCGTATATAGATTGGGAGGAGGGGGCTGCTGACATTCCAATAAACTTACCATGTCCCTCCTCTACCCGTGCCATAACTGCATGCGATGCAGCGCCTGCAATACCACAGCCAATACAGCTACCAAAGCTGCTTAAGCCCAAAACAAGTGCCGGACCTACCATGTCAAAACTCATTATCTTCTCCTATTTATAAATTTTTAAGGGGTGAAATAATTTACCACCCCCTTCAAAGCTGTAATGATACCATTCAAGGAAATTCAAACGTAGCCCATGAATAACGCCCCCCATGATACCCATAACCATATTTACTGTATGGCCCATCAAAAGAATAAAAAAACCAAAAAAAACACCTGCATCACTGGCCATCTGATTAAAAGTGGTTGCCATCATCATACCTGCAAGACCCAGAGCATACAGACGTAAATAAGAAAGGACATCACAAAAGATCTGGACTAAAGTCATTACCTCTAAAAGCCCCCCCCAACGTCTTTGAATGATCGCTAAAATAAAAGCACCCCCTCCTCCAACACAGATCATCTCTAGTCCATGCCTTCCAGCAGCTATAGGTGTAATACCCATAACTGTATTAGCAATAGATGTTGCATGTAAATAGACGGGGAAATAAAGATAGCCTCCTATCATAAAAATCAACCATCCTAGCAATGCCCAGTTACGCCGGATATTGCGTATCATAGAAAGTCCCATATGAAGGATCCCTATCAAAATAGCAAAATCGAACATGGTTATTCCATAAAACTGCTCACGAACTGATCCCGTAGCCAAAAAATCTTTTGTAGTGCTTTTTAAAGAAAGATCAGGACTTATCTTTATAAGATCCTGATAAGCAGCATCTTTTGTCTTCATATGATAGGCTGCTTTTTTTTCAACAAGCCAATCCGTAATAGCCACTCGTCTAAATGGGCTGTTAATATCAACATCTACTCCAAAAAAGGATGTTGTAAAAATACCCCATATAATACACGAAGTTGACAGGTATATACTTAGTCGCACAAAACGCTTGCCGAATGGTTGTAAGAAGGGTTTCTTATATTTAAAGTAGAGGGTACCTATTAAAAATAAAAGACCATATCCCGCATCATTGATAATCATGGCAAAGAAGATAATAAAAGACCAAAAAACCCATGAAGAGGGATCTTTATCACTCACCGAGGGTGTATCATAAATAGCTACAAGGTCCTCACCAATACGGCTATTACCTATATTTTCTAAATAAGTGGGGGTCACATCCTTAATCTCAATAACCACCTCTTCACACACTATGTTAAATCTATTACAGAGAACTGCAATTATTTCTTTTTTATGTGCCGCTACCCACCCCTCACTAATAAAAAGATAACTATTTAAAGCTGTTTGGGAGGCTCCTTCTGCTGTATGTAAAAGTGCACGATTCAGCTTAATTCCTAATGTCTTATGGAGGAATTGGCTATATTGAGCGGCCATTCGCAAGTCCTGTTCTCGCAAGAGAAGCTCCTCATCTGTATCGGCTAATTCTTCCTTAAGTCTGCTTAGATTCTTCTCAAAGATATGCTCCTGGAGACCTGGTATATCACGCTTTCTAAAAGCTACAGAAAACCAATAGTCAAAGTTTTCATTAGTCGAAATAAGAAAGAGTCCCTCTTCTTCAATCAAAAGAGAGCGCTGTGAGCATTTACTAACAAAAAACTGAAAGTTAATTTGCTTAATAGAGGGCAGCGTGAAAGAACCGAAGGGTTTAATTCTTCCTATTTCAACTTCAATAATACGTCTTTTCTCAATAAGCTTTTCAATAGTGTTCTTTGTATGCAAAATAGTCTCTGCAATAGCCCCTGCATGCGCTATTTCAATTGAATATAGCTGTTCTATAGGTGTAAGACCTCTTAAAATCTTTAAAGCACTTGTTAGTAAATTAATTTCTTGTTGATGTTCGACATCTATTGTAGTAGATGTTCCGATGAATTCAATAAGCCCAAGT
This sequence comes from Parachlamydiales bacterium, assembly GCA_009885615.1. Taxonomy (GTDB): domain Bacteria; phylum Chlamydiota; class Chlamydiia; order Chlamydiales; family VFKH01; genus VFKH01. The sequence goes on along the minus strand of VFKH01000013.1, from coordinate 21,862 downwards.
TCCTGTGCTTTATTAAAAAAAGATTTTTTATCTGATTCCAATCCTATAAAAAGTATTTTAGCCAGATCTTTTCTCACGAGGCCACCCTGCTTTCCATAATTTTTTTCTTGGCGATTTTAGCCCTTGCAACAGCGGCTAGCTGCTGATCGCCTAAGAATATCTTTATTCTATTAATATCTAACTTCGTACGCGGGATCAGAATTTTTTCAAAAAGATTCACTCTAATAGAGACTTCTCTAAGTTCTTTTTCAAGCGCTGCTTTCTTTTCAATAGCAATACTTACTTTAATAAAAGCCTCTTTGGTCTTTTCTATCAAGTTAACCATCTGATCTAAATAAGGTTCTGTAGCCAAAAGGGAATAGTTAGGGCTTTCAAAAGAGATGCTATCAAAAACCGGCAATTCGACACCGGCTATATTTTCATAATGTTTTTCCAGCTTTTTGATATGGCCTATTTCTTCTACAGAAACGCCTAAATCTTGCTCAAAAAGAGCTGATGAAGAAAGAAGCGCATTCTGCCATTTAGTATGCTCTTTTTCTAAAAAAATAATTTCCTGTCTGACTTCATTAGCTTGTGCTTGCAGCATGGCTTTTTTCAATTGCAGTGTTGGCAGATAACGTTCCAATTGCTGCAATCTTACCTGCTGATCACGTAACTCAGTCTTTGTAAGCTTCATAATATGGGCCAATATTTAGCTAGAAAGAACTGTTTAATACCAACCTCTTTTCGATCAAAGCATTCCGCTAAAATCTTCCATCCCGTGTTAAGAGACTCTTCAAGCGGCATATTCACCTGTAGACTCATCATCTGCTCTTCAAAGAGACGAGCATATTGAATAAGTTTTTCATCCCATTTAGCTAATCTAAAGCCCATACTTTGACGTTCTTTAGCTTTTTTAGAATCGGCATATAGGCGAATCATATTATTAGCGAGTTCACCATGATCCTCACGCGTTACCTTACCAATAACTTGTTGCTTTAAGCGGGAGAGCGAACCAAAGGGATCAATGAATCCATCATGTAAATAAAACTGACCTTCAGTTATATATCCTGTGTTATCAGGGACTGGATGAGTGACATCACCACCTGGCATTGTAGTAGCTGCAATAATAGTAATGGAGCCCCCCCCATCAATATCCACAGCTTTTTCATAGCGCAATGCTAAATCAGAGTACAAGGAACCTGGATAACCCCTATTAGAAGGAACCTGGTCCATCGTAATGGCGATTTCTTTAATAGAGTCGGCAAAAGCTGTCATGTCCGTCATTAAAACCAAAACATCTTTGCCTTGCATAGCAAAGCGCTCGGCACAGGCAAGCGCCATATCCGGTGCTAGTAAGCATTCAACAACTGGATCAATAGCTTTATGAATAAACATGATTGTCTTTGCTAAAGATCCTGATTGCTCAGCGTTATCAATAAATGCTTGATAGTCAGAAAAGGTCAGTCCCATACCTGCAATTATTACAACATCTGCATCTGTTTGATTGGCAATACGCATTAATAGCTGATTATAGGGTTCACCAGGAACAGAGAAAATCGGTATTTTCTGTGACTTAACAAGGCAATTGAACATATCAATCATCGGAATATTTGTGCGCACCATCTGACGTGGAATAATCCTTTGTACAGGATTAAAGGAGGGGCTATCTATATTAATTGACTCCCCAATAACCTCAGGCCCTGAGTCTATTGGTTCTCCAATACCATTAAAACGCCGTCCCAGAAGATCCTTGCTAAAGGAGACCTGTATCTGTTTTTTAAGAAAGACAATACGGTCGCCCGTACTAATTCCCCGCGTGCCTCCAAAAACCTGCAACGTGGCCTGATCTTTTTCTATCCTTAGAACAGAGGCATAATTTTTACGGCCATGGCGTTGTTCAATAACAGCCATCTCTCCTAAAGAGACATCTGTAGCCCTCACGGTAATTAGGTTACCCCTCATACTATTAATACGATCAAAAACCTTCTTCATGCGCTATTTCCCGCTTTTTTTAATTCGGCCGCTTCTAATTGCCTTTCGATCTCTTTAAATGTTTTTTCATATTCCTTACTATCCATGGCAATGAAATTCATATTTTTAAGGGAATTTTGCAAACTTAAAAAATACTGCCTTGCAGAATCATGCGAATCAAAAGTAAAAGCTGTATTAAAAATCCGATTAATAAGCCCAAAAAGAGGGATTTGTCTCTTTAACGGGCAATAGGCATCCTCTTTATCGAAGGCATTTTGCTGTAGATAAGCAAAATCATAGAGCTCCGCTTTCAAATAGGTGATCATCTCCTCTAAAGCAATCCCCTCTTCGCCAAGAACTTCCATCCTCTTTTCAATTTCCTTACCCGTTTTAAGAAAATAAGAACCACGACTGACCATATCACGCCAAAGTCCCTCTTGCTTAGCAAGTTGTTCTCCAACCAGATCTATATATTTTGACCAAGAAATAATAGGATCTACTGCGGGATAACGCCTTGCATCTGAGCGCTCACGGGATAAGCCTAGAAAGGCTCCAACAACAGCGAGAGTTGCTTGAGTTACAGGCTCCTCAAAATTGCCTCCAGCGGGAGAAACCGCCCCACAAATTGTTAGGGAACCGCTATTGCCAGATTTTAGAGCTATAACCCCTGCTCTTTCATAGAACTCAGCTATACGTGAAGATAGATAGGCTGGAAAGGCGTCATCTCCTGGAATTTCTTCTAAGCGTCCTGACATCTCTCTTAAAGCTTGGGCCCATCTAGATGTTGAATCAGCAAGTAATAAAACATTCAACCCCATCTGACGATAATATTCAGCGATAGTGATACCCATATAAATGGAGGATTCACGTGCAGCAACTGGCATAGAAGAAGTATTACAAATAATAACTGTACGGTCCATCAGCATACCACCTGTGTCTGGATCCGTTAGATGAGGGAATTCTCTTAAAACTTCTACTACTTCACCAGCTCTTTCTCCACAGGCTGTAAAAACAACAATATCAACCGAGGTATATTTGGAAAGGTGATGCTGTAAGACAGTTTTTCCGGCACCAAAAGGTCCAGGCGTACAGAAAGTACCTCCTTTCATAATAGGGAATTGTGTATCAATTGTGCGCAGACCCGTACTCATCATCTCTTTAACCATAACTCTTTCACCTTCCATTAAAGGTGTTTTAATAGGCCATTTTTGCAGCATGGAAAGAGAGTATTCAAAACCTTTACTGTCAGTTACTTTTGCAATAATAGTATCAACTGAATAAGAGCCGGCAGTGGCAATCCACTGTAGAGTATACTCATCGTGAAAAGAAAAAGGGATCATTATAAGGTGTTTAAAGCGCCCCTCAAGAACAAAGCCCAGGCTATCGCCCCTTCTAAATTGCCTTTCTAATGGGGCAGTTGGTGTGAAATCCCATTTTTTAATACGATCAATTGGGGCAAAATATTTGCCACGAGCTAGGAAAAGGCCCTCTTTTTCGGCAATTTTTTGTAAAGGATTTTGAAGACCATCATAAATGCCGGAAAGGAGTCCAGGAGCAAGCTCTGCTTCTAGTAATCCTCCAGCAAACTCTACGATATCACCCTCGCTCACTCCATTTGTATTTTCAAAGACCTGAATCCGAGCGACATTTCCCTTAATTTCAAGGACTTCGGACTTTAAGTCGATCTTAGAAAGCTTTACAAAAGCGACTTCACCTTGACAAATATCCCCCTCAAATTCTACGTCTAAAAGATTACCAAAGGCTTTTATTACCCTTCCTTTACTCATGCTTCAATGTCCTTCAAAATAGTCATTACCTTACTCTTATTTTTTGCTTTAGTAACTGTCTGCCAACGATTTACAATATCTAACTCTGCCGCATATCCAATAATTGCGTCTACAGAAAAGATGCTATATTTAGCTTTAATCTTTTCGATTTTATCAAAACGCATAACAATCATCTGTTTAAAGAGATCCATCGGGTTTTGAACATTACTATCATAAAGATCCAGTTCTTCATGAATATTTTCCAAAACCCCGGAAATATCTGGTCCTCCAGCTGCAACTGCATATAACTGTGATTGCCAAGGATCTATTGGATCTAAAAGACTTGCGTTCTCTTTAAAAGGTCTCTTTAATTTAGCGCCTCTACGCTCTGCAAAAGCAAGCCTTAGTACCTGTTCGTATTCTAAATAATCTTTTAAAAAACCTGTCGCTTGCTCATAAGCATAGCTAAAGTAGCTTATCAAAAGCTGATCAAAATGCGCAGCTCTTTTCGCAGCTTCTGTATATTGATATAAGTAAGATTCTAAAAAAGGTGGTGCTGCTAAGGGAAACTTCTGTAGGTCTATAAGCTCTTCTTTTGTCCAGTTACCTAGAATATTAATTTCTAGTCCTGACCAAAGGGCGCTCAAGTTGTTTAAATCAATCCAAGTAAGAAAAAGGCGCATTTGACGCTGATCTCTATGATTTAAATTAAGAGCTGCAAGCTGTTTAAGCTCTCCAATATGCACTTCCGGATCAAGATCAAGAGAGAGCGGTGCTATAAGTGTTGCTAAAAAATAATATTGTTTCACAAAGCCCTTTAATTACTCCACTTCACCAAAAATTTTATCTCGGAAATCTTTCCGTAAATGTTTTGATAAAAGCTCCCTAATAGCTTGTTCGCTAATATCCAGCGTTATTTTTTGTTCGTGCATCTTTAAAAGAATACCCCCTTCTAAAGATCCCACTTCCACACTCTTTGCCTTTAAGCTTTCTAGAACACTTTTTATAAGAGCATTATTGACAGCTGATATGTCTACTTTTGCCGATACAACAACAGAAAAGTTGGTATCAAGACCTTCTTTCTGCACAGCTTCTGCTAAAATATTAATTAAATTAGCAAGCGGTAATGGATCATTTGTAGTAGCTACCAGCATTGCATGTAAAGCAGGTGTAAAAATTTTCTTTTCTATATCTTGTCTCAAAGCCTCTAATGCCTGTTTATGAGCTTGCTGTAAAGCAACATAAGCTGCTTTTTGCTCAACCGCTATTTTAGAAAGAGCCTCTCTCTCCATCTTTTCTGTTGCCTTTTCAGCTCTATGAATAATCTCTTTAGCCCCCCTTTGAGCTTCAGAAATAAGATGCTTTGCTTCAATTGAGGCTGGCTCAAGAGCCTGGCTTTTTAGTAAGTCACATATTTTTTCTATCTTTATTTGACTACTTTCTTTGACTGTCATGGCTTAGTTTCTCACTCTCTTTAAAAGGATTATTCTAGCCTGATGCCGGAATTTGTTGAATAAAAATTACGCTTAAGAAATCATGCTCTCCATGAAGATTCATTTTTTCGCAATAAACATATTTTTATCAGCTACACTTTCAGCGCTCATTCCTCAAGCAACTTTCACGCCTCCTAAAGGGTGGGAAGTATTAAGCCCTTCTAATACACCTGAAGGTATTACCCTTCTTGCACGCTCTAAGCCAAAAGCTTTGTTTGCATCTACTATTAATTTAGCCATGGAAGAAACCAGCCTCTCACTAGAAGAATATCTTGAGGAAGTAGCGAAAATACATTGCGGACCCTCTAAGCACTTATCGCCTCTTGGGCTCATGCAAACCTCTGCAGGAACCATGCATATCTTCCAAATTGATGAAAAGATGGCTTGGGCAGACCTACGGATACTTCAAGCCATTCTTGTTAAGGATAGCGTAGCCTATGTCGTTACGGCTACAACAGAAGAATCTGAATTTGCGTCTGTTATCACCCCTTTATTAGATTCTATAAAAAGTTTTTCTATTCTGGAAGGAACTAAAAAATAATGAAAAAAGCCCTTATAAAGCTTCTTCTTTCTGGCATTTTCTTAGAGGCCCATGCGGCCCAAATAACGTCAACAGGACCTGCTGCTCCCCCTCCTCGAGTTTACAACTCCTACACATCGGAATGTTCTGGAAAAGGTGCCGCAAGGGCCGCAGGCTCCGGCAATAGATGCGGTATTACATCCTCCCAAATCGGAGCTGGCGTACTAATTGGAGTTCTTGTTACTGTCATTGCAACAATTGTTGTAGATAATAACAATTCAGTTCACTCACACTCTTAATAAGTAAGCACTCCTCTATGTATAAAAAGCTTGTGCTCTTTCTACCTATTCTTCTACTTTTATTCTCCTGTAATAGAAATCCTACTCCATGGGAAAAACAGGATATAAAACGGGCCTTAAAATCTATTTATTCTACGCGGATTTTTTATACACCCAGATGTCCCTATTCTGAGGTAGGGCTCTCTTTTGTTTTTGATCATTGTGGAGATAAGGCCTATTTATTTCTCCTTTACGGCGGATTTAATAACTCTAACACCAAAAATCTTCTAGAATTCACTTATGTTATCGATGAGCAGGCTTATACAGGCATTTTACAAGTTATGAAGGGACGTCAAGTAGCGGAGCTTAATAAAGAAAGTCGGGAGCATATTTTTGAAGCTTTAAAAGCTAATAAAACAGTTGTGATTCAAGTAGGTGATTATCAATCTATATTTCCCTCTTGTAATTTTACAGCGCTCCTAGATGATAAATTTGGCATACATAATTGTCTACCTAGGATAGTATATGAGGCTATACCTATTTTTTAAGGCTATTTAGATGAAAAAAACCATCACTCTTTTATTAGCACTCAGCCATTCCCTTTTTGCTCAAAAAGCTCCTTCAGCTCCTTTAAAAGGGACTTTCTCAAATATGAGTATGACCACAAAAACTGCCATTACAGTGAGTACAATTATACTTGTTGGATCCGTTATCCTTGTTTATAAAGCCACCCAATCCAAATCTAGACTTATTTAGGATCTACTTCATGAAAAAAAGCCTTCTTATAATGCTTATTTCCTTCTCTGCTATCCATGGTGGAGCCCAAACAACCCCCCGCCCACGAGCTATTTGTCAAGGTATATTTGGGGCCCATACAGCTAGTATTGTGGCTGTTAGTATCGGCATTACAGTTGCAGCAGTTGGTATTGCGATTATTGCAACGAATGACTCCCAAACATCTCATGCCCATTAAAATAGTACGCGATACTCATCAGGAGATAACGAAGTGAAAATAAAAAAATATATATTAACAATCGTTGCTTTTTATATAAATACGCATATGTCAATTATCTGCGCTCAAGAACCCACTACTTTTTCGGCTGCTCAATACCCTACTGAACCAGGATCTTCTGCTCCTGTAATTGAATCACAAAAACCTCTACCTTCACAAAAAAGAACAATCGTAGCTTCACGCGGTGCTCTGAACGGTACAGCAGGAGGAACTATATCCGCTGGCCTTGGTGTTGGCGCAAGCATTCTAGCCATAGCTTTAATTGCTAATAATAGCAGCTCCTCTGTTCACTCACATTCCCATTGATTAAGCTCCCAATCAGGAATACCCCCCTATTAACACCTAAAAAATTCTCGCTATCTTTTAAATCTTGAGCTCTCGTCCCTTAGATATGAGAAATACTGGCAATGAAAAGATATATGCCCTGATTGATTCAAATTAAGACTAGTGCGATTTATTGAGAAAGATGAAATTTACTTGTTTCAACAGACGTTATGGTAATAAATCTTGTGCGAGGCGAAATGAGCAAAGGGCAGTTCGTAATCTCGCACCCCGCAGATATCAGGTAGACCTTAACTCATTTTTCCCGCCTGTTGGGAGCACAGGTTCATCTCTTCTCCGGACTATTTTTAATCCTCCCCTACATAATATGCGTTACCTGTATCACACGCGTTTGCGCTCTTGAAATTTCATATATTTTAAATATTTATATATTATATTTGTGAGAAAATTAGCAAAAATGTTACCAAGAAGAAAACGGGATAAAAAATGAAAAAAAATAGCTTTATTATAATTCTTCTAACTCTTATATCTTTAAACTCAACAACATATGCTCAATCCGCTGTTAGGAGAGGTACTTTTTGTAATATAGATAAAGGTATTATAGTCGCCGGAGCTGTTGTTTTAATCGCTATTGGTGGCGTAGCTGCAATTGCTGCAGGAAGCGGTACAGGCTCTCACCCAAATAACAACCATTAATTAACATAGGCTTGCCTACAGTAGGTGATTTTGTTAGTATAGATAAAATACTGTGAGAGGTTGTTGTGCAAAAAGCTCCCCATCTGGTCTTTAGCTGCCTTAAGTGCAGGGAACCTGTCTCTTTCTGTATATGGGATGAGTCCTCTTTATGTTGTAATAGTTGCCAAAAAAATTATCGTTTTTCTCCTGAAATTATAAGGAAACTTAAAAAATTTGAGGCCCTTTGCCGTCAAATTCATGCAAGTGAAGAGATCCTTGGAGATACAGCGGTAGCCATTGATGTGGGTTCCAAACATGTGAGGGTCCCTTTTAGGTTACTTTTAACACGCCTTGGATCTGTTCTTACTTTAGAAATGGGTGAACAAAAACTAGAAATAACTTTTCGGACAGAGCCGTTGGCCGATTGTGTATTAAAAAGAGAAAATTATTATGCCTAATAAATTAGAAAACCTTAAAAAACTAACAACCGTTGTTTCGGATACAGGTGATATTAATGCTATTAAACAATACACCCCCATTGACGCAACCACTAATCCCTCTCTAATTTATCAAGCAGCTGAGCTTCCTCAATATGAATTTCTTGTTATAGAAGCCATTAAATGGGCTAAAAAAACAGCATCCTCTTCTGAAGAAGTAAAGAATCTTGTTATAGATCGTCTTACTGTTGATTTTGGCAAAGAAATTCTAAAAATTGTACCAGGCCGTGTTTCTACTGAAGTAGATGCACGTCTCTCTTTTGATACACAGAAAAGTATTGATAAAGCCCATTATCTAATTGGTCTTTATGAACAATCTGGCATCGATCGTAAACGTATTTTAATTAAACTAGCCTCAACATGGGAAGGAATTAAGGCTGCTGAAGTATTAGAGAAAGAGGGTATCCACTGTAATATGACGCTAATGTTCAGTCTGGTGCAAGCAGTTGCTGCAGCAAATGCCGGAGCAACCCTTGTCTCGCCTTTTGTAGGTCGTATTCTCGATTGGCACCTGAAATATGAGGGGAAAACAGCAATACCTGCCTCTGCTGATCCAGGGGTTCATTCTGTAGAGACTATTTATAATTATTATAAATACTTCGATTATAAAACTCAGGTAATGGGAGCCTCTTTCCGTAACACGGGCGAAATTTTAGAACTAGCAGGCTGTGACTTACTCACTATTGCTCCTAAATTTCTAGATGAACTGCAAAAAATGGAGGGTGAAGTACCCGTTAAACTCTCAAGTGCTATTGCTAAAAAGACTTCCCCTAAAAAACTCTCATTTAATGAGGGTGAATTTCGCTTTCTTTTTAATGATGATGCTATGGCAACTGAAAAACTTGCTGAAGGTATACGCAATTTTACTAAAGACCTTATTAAGCTTGAGGTATTTCTTTTTAAGAAGTTTTAATACTAACTTGAGTTAGTACATTGGGGGAACTTTCTGAAAAAAAGCCTTATGATGGGGCCTTCTCCTCTGAAAGAATCCCAAGACTCTTCTTATTAGAATTTCTATAAATACATTTTAATCTATTTTATTAGACCTCCTGCTTAATTTTTTTTAATATTTAATTATAATTTTAATATTGAAAAATTAAGTTGTTGATGATAGAGTTTTTCCAATAGAAAATAATTCATGTATTTTGATAATAATGCCACAACAGCTCTGGATCCCCTAGTTTTAGAGGCTATGAATAAGGAATTTGCTAAGGGGCCTAGTAATCCCTCAAGTGTTCATTCCTGGGGCCAAGCAGCTAAAGGACGGCTCGCTCTTGCACGGCAGGAAGTAGCAGCTTATTTTGATGTTCTTCCTCAGGAAGTTATATTTACCTCAGGTGGAACCGAATCTCTTAATCATGCAATCTTTGGGCTTGGTAAAGACAAACGCATTCTATCTTCTGATATGGAACATCCGGCGGTTCTTGAACCCTTAAAAAAAATGGGTTCCGTTAAAATTCTCAAGGGTCTTATTACACTTGAAACGCTCTTACCCCACTTAGAGGGGATCGATCTTATGGTCTTTATGGCGGCAAATAACGAAACAGGAGTTAAATCCCCTCTTAAGGAGATAGCGGATATTGGCTTAGCAAGAGGGATTCCTCTTATTGTTGACGGTGTAGCCATCGTGGGCAGAGAAGCCTTAAAACTCCATAAAGGGATTACAGCTTTTGCCTTCAGTGCCCATAAGTTTCATGGTCCTAAAGGGACTGGATGCCTTATTATTCGAAAAAATATTGCTCCCCATATGCTTGGAGGCTCTCAGGAAAACAAGCGTCGTGCTGGCACGGAAAACTTACCCGGTATTATAGGTCTTACAAAAGCTTTAAGCCTTATCCCAGATCCTATTTATGTGGAGGGGCTGCGCAATTATTTTGAGTCTCTTTTAGTAGGAGAGTCTGTTTACATAAATGGAGAGGGTCCAAGAGTTTGTAATGTTTCAAATTTATTCTTCAAGGGTGTTGACGGGGAAGCTCTGCTGTTTTACTTAGACCAGAACGGTATCTCTTGTAGCCACGGTTCTGCTTGTAGCTCAGGGTCCTTAACTGTATCCCATGTCTTACTTGCTCTTGGACTGGGACTTCAAAGAGCGAAAAGCTCTTTACGATTCTCCTTTTCTCGTTATAATACACCTAAAGAAGTCATGAATGCGGCAGAAATAATCAAAGAGGCTATTAAAAAACTCATCCGATAGCGTACACTAAACCCTTTTAAGGGAGAACTATGCGTCGTTCCATCTGTATAACAGAACCAAATAATGTTTTAGCCGGAAATAGAGGGCTTTATAAATTTCATTTTACAACCTCTACCTCTTTACATAAAGGTGCTAAACTCCGTTTCGACCTCTGCAGCAATGGCCGTGGTATAGATTGGCAGCCGCCGCAAACAGATCTTAAAAAAACCACTAACTTAATATGGGCAACGCTCCCTGATGAGCGTCCTTTACAAGCAAAAGCAATTGAAATAGCAGATCGCCCTATACCTCTTTATGAATTTACCCTTCCAACTGATCTTAAAGTAGGTCAAACGATTACATTTTATCTAGGATCGCCCTCCAAAGGTGATCCAGAAAAACAGGGAAATGGCTGTCAGCACTTTATTCAAAGACGTAAACCTTTTAACTTATATATCAGCCCCAAGGGGGACAACCGTTTCGAAGAGCCTGAAGTCTTTACAATGGATATTCGTGGCAATAAACTAGAAAACCTGCGCATTATAGCCCCTTCTTTTGTTGGCCGTGGCAAACGTTTTGATATCGTTATTCGCTTTGAAGACCACTTTGGAAATTTAACACACAATGCAACAGAGGGTGCTTTATTCGAACTCTCCTATGAAAATATCCGTGAAAATCTCAATTGGAAACTTTTTGTTCCTGAAACAGGTTTTGTAACACTACCAAATCTCTATTTTAATGATCCGGGTATTTATAAGATCCAGCTTGTAAATACAACAACAAAAGAAAAATATGTTTCTTCTCCTATAAAATGTTTTAATGAAGCACCCGGCCATCTTTTCTGGGGACTTCTGCATGGCAACTCCGAAAAAGTAGATTCTACAGAGAGCATTGAGATCTCTCTACGTCATTTTCGTGATGAAAAGGCTTTTAATTTTTTTAGTCTTTCTCCTTTTGAGGAAGATACCACTACGGACATGTGGCGTTTTATCAGCCAACATGTAACAGAATTTAATGAAAATGACCGTTTTATTACGCTACTGGGACTGCAATGGAAGAGTTCTGAAGGTTTACGCCAGTTTGTTTTTACAAAAGATGCCAAGTCCATTATTCGCCATAGTGAAATAAAAACAAGCTCCCTCCCTAAAATTTATAAATCTTATTCTCCGAAAGATTTTATTTCTATACCGACCTTTACAATGGGGGGAACCAATCTTGGGTGGAATTTTGAGCACTTCAATTCCGAATTTGAACGCGTTGTGGAAATTTATAATGCCTGGGGTTCTTCCGAATGTACTGAAGCGCAAGGAAACCTACGTCCTATCGGGGGATCATCTAAAAAATGCGTACAAGAATTTGCTAAAGGTTCCCTACAAATGGCTCTTAATAATGGTTATCGCTTTGGTTTTGTAGCTGGGGGTCTTGATGATCGTGGTCCCTATGCTGAGTTTCTTAAAACCAATCAAAACCAATACACACCTGGACTTACTGGAATTATTGCCGCCCATCATAACCGTGATTCTATCGTTGAGGCTCTCTATAATAGATCTTGTTATGCTACGACAGGCGCTCACATTATTGTTAACTTTGAGATTGCTGGTCATTCTATGGGTAAAGAGCTCTCTGTTAATTTAAAACCAGGACTTGCTATCAACCGCTTTATCAGCGGTGGTGTTGCAGGTACTGCTAAACTAAAAAAAGTTGAGCTTATCCGTAATGGTGAAATTATCCATGAATGGACAGATATTAAAGGTACAGATCTGGAATTTGAATATGATGATGCTGACGATCTAGCTCAATTTGCTCTGCAAGGAGAGTTGTCACCTGCACCTTTTGCCTACTATTATTTGCGTGTTCTTCAAGAGGATATGCACATCGCTTGGAGCTCCCCTATTTGGATTGACTTTCCAGAAGATCTTAAGATAGTACATAAGAAGAAAAAATAAGCATCTTGTTATTTATATTCGCCACTTTTAAACTCGAAGCGCGCTCAATGACGACTCTTAGTTGTGATCGGGATCTCAAATGCTTTACAACGGGGATTAAACTTCTTTAGTTCTGTTGTTGAACACTCTGTTATCTTTACCCCAGATCCTTCGAAGAAATCTCATCCAAGCTTTTGCTTTCAGGTAAATAAGGCTCGAACTTTTTTCAAAAGTCATTTGTACTCAGAAAAATTCCCTTAGATCTAGCATTTTAGCTTTCCAAGTGTGTGTTTTTTGGGTTAACAAATAATAACTCTCGAGGAAGCTTCCTAATTCAATACAAAGCAGTAGCTTCTATCCGACTATTCGGCCGCTGCCCCTAGGCGCGGCTTTCCCTTCGAGTAAAAGCATGAAGATCCCTCTTTAATAGATTTAAGATAAGAGACCCTAACGGCAAGGTCAACAGAAGCCGGTGCCCTTGCAATCCTACACCCGAAACTGCTCATGGCTACGTTTGAATCTATACTGGAGTAAAATAATACTGAAAAAATAAAGAAATAAAATGACTTATTCTTCCGCAGCGATCGCCAATGCCTTTTTGAATATAGCTGCTATAAGTAGATCCATTATTACTTCAATGAAAATCCAAAAGCTTGTGTATCTAGCCCAAGGATATTGTCTGGTAGAGTTAAACTGACCTTTGGTAGATGCGCTTTTGAAGCCTGGAAATTTGGACCCATTTTACCATCTCTTTACCAAGCCTGTAAAAAATATGGCTGTGGAGCTATTAATCGGCTTCTTAAGGATATTTTCATATAGCAGCTTTTAACTGATTTATGTAAAATATCCTTAAGAATAGCCTCTGCTTTTCGGAGATTTTTTAGGACTATGCTAGGAAGATCTCTGGTTCGAGATATACATTCTGTATGCTATTGAGAAGTTTAATCCCCTCTTCCATTGGTTTTTGAAAGGCTTTTCTACCGCAAATAAGCCCCATACCACCTGCTCTTTTATTGATTACCGCCGTACTGACCGCATCCTGAAGATCATTTTTCCCAGAGGCACCACCCGAGTTAATCAGACCCATACGACCCATATAACAATTAGCTACTTGATAACGCGTCAGATCGATCGGATGAGGCGATGCAAGATCTGTATACATTTCTTCACTATACTTGCCGAATTGCAGTGCCTTAAAGCCTCCATTACACTCGGGCAGCTTCTGCTTAATTATATCAGCTTGGATAGTAACACCTAAATAATTGGCCTGACCCGTTAAGTCAGCTGCTAGGTGATAGTCTATAGGTGGTTTTTTAAAAGCATTATTACGCAGATAACACCATAGAACAGTTGCCATGCCAAGTTCATGTGCACGGGCAAAAGCTTCGCTAACTTCCACAATTTGGTTATCGCTCTCTTGTGAACCAAAATAGATTGTAGCACCGACTGCTACGCAGCCCATATCAAAGGCTTGATCCACACCAGCGAACATAATCTGATTATATTTATTAGGATATGAAAGAAATTCATTATGATTCAGTTTCAGAATAAAAGGTATCTTATGGGCATATTTACGCGCTACAGAACCCAGAACACCTAGAGTACTTGCTACTGCATTACACCCACCCTCTATAGCCAGCTTAACTATATTTTCTGGATCAAAATAAATCGGATTAGGAGCAAAAGAAGCTCCAGCGCTATGTTCAATTCCTTGATCTACCGGTAAAATTGACATGTAGCCGGTATTAGAAAGCCTGCCTGTATTATAAATTTTCTGAATAGAAGAAAGAACACGATTTGATCGATCAGAAGGAGCAAAAATACGATCGACAAAATCTGGACCTGGTATATGTAAATTTTTTTTATCAATTTTTGTACATATATGCCCTAGCAAACTAGTGCTTTTTTCAGCTAAAATTTGCTCTATTTCTTGGTAAAAACCCATAAAGACTCCTCTATTTTAAAAAGAAGTCATCTTAAAAGCCTTTCTTTAAATTGACAAGAAATTTTAAATCGTCTAAATTATGTGTTATTATAATAATAAATTATAAAAATTGAAAACTTTTTTATTAATAATACTTCTGATTTCTTCTTTTATTATTAATTTGATTAATAATGATTTTCCTCTAGGCTATCATCCAGACGAGGTGAAAAAAGTAAGTTTTATCTTGGAAAATCACCAAGATTTTAAACACCCCCTCCTTCTACTACAAATTCCTCGACTTGTTAACTTTTTCTTAGGCTGGGATAGTCCTGAGGCTATCACATTTTTAGGCCGTACTCTGAACGCTTTTTATGGGACTTTGATCGTCTTAATAACTTATCTTATAGCTAGAAAATTTTTAAAAGGCTTTTGGCCTATTCTAGCAGCGACTATCTTGGGGCTTTCTCCTATTTTAGTAATTCATGCTCACTATATAAAAGAAGACATCCTTTTTACCCTTTTCTTTTTAATAAGTTTCTGGACGCTGCTTCTTTATAAGAACAATCAAACTTTGAAAAACCTTCTTATTTTTTCCCTATCTATAAGCCTGGCTATCTCTTCTAAATACATGGGAATTATATTTTTATTACCCTCATGTCTTCTAATTAGATCCTATAAAAGAGCCCTCCTCTTCTTATCTGTCGTTCTAATTATTTTTCTGCTAATTAACTACCCTATAATCACTCATTTTTCTATTTTCCAATCAGGCTTTAATTTTGAGATAGGTCACTCATTATTAGGGCATAATCATAGGGGTATTTTTATTCCTATTTCGGCTATGGAATACTTTTTTGGCTTTCACTACCTTTATAGTATTATTCCAGGATTCACACTTTTTTTCACACTCGCTGCAACAACTGGCCTTATCTTTATACTCTTTAAATGGCGCTCTCTAAATCTTAATTATAAAATGCTTTTATGCACCCCTCTAATCTACTATTTTATTATTGAAATTTCACCTCTTAAGACATTTCCAGATTATATGCGGTACTCTATTCCTCTAATTCCCTTTCTGAGTATCTTTTGCGCGATTGCCTGGCGTGAACTGAGTAGAAGATATCCTTTTTTTCACCTACTTTTTGTCACTGCTCTCATTTATATGATCTATGACTCTACCCTACTTGTTTATTACCTCAACGATGATACACGTGCTAAAGCTCTTATTTGGATGAAAAAACATCCTGATCAATTTAAAGGAGATCAATACGCACTGAATGAGCGTGGTCACCCCTGCGTTTCTATACTTGATCTTAGGGAGCAGCAAGAGGAGGGTGTCTCCTATCTTTTATCTTCCAGTTTTTTTTATGATCGCATCACTCTAGCCCAGAGCTTGCACAGAAAAGATCCCCTTATAGAGAAATGTAAAAGTTCTTTAGATCTTCTTTTTACACTTCCCTATAAAGAGATTTCACCAGCCCATAAAAGCTTTGCTTTTAGCAATCCTCATATACGGATTATTGATATTACTGAGAAAAGCTCTCCCCTAACAGAAATCCCTTCTTAGGAGACATGGCTCTTACCTCTCTTAGGAAAGACTATCACAAAGGATGTTTGCTATGTTTTATCTTTACCCTTATTTAAACTTCTAGGAGAAACTGCTTCGTTTTCTTTTTTTAAAAGCTCGATAAACTCTTTTAATGAGCCGCAGAGGGCTTCTGTTGCACGCTTTGCACTTTGAAAAGCATCTTTACTCTCAAAAGCATTTCCTGCATAAGTGGAGAGTACCTTATCAATACTTGCAGTCCTTTCGACACCCTCTTTAACAGATGTTTCAATGAGTTGCATTAATGCCTCCCTCTGTGTTCGCTGCATCTCTATATTACTTATGCGCGCGGATATCTCTTCTAATCTAGTTACAGCCTTTGTATAAGGATTTTTTTGCTCAAAACGTGTTAATATTTCTTGTATGGTTACCATAAGTTGAGAACGTGTACTAACTTGCTCCTTAAGATCTTCAAGCCTACTAAACAATTCTTCTTTAATAGTCTGAAGCTGCTTAAGACTTTCTGCAGCGGCGGGAAGCATTTGCCCCATATCATGGGCAACTCTGACTAATTCCTTATTTTTCTCATCTAGTTGTTGAATAGCTTTAATAATACCCTCATTCTTTTCAGCAAGACTTCTTAGAATATTGGGTAATTTTGTATCAATTTTTGCATCAAAATCAGAAAGTTCTCCTTTTAAAATATGTAAATTAGCTTCTAACTCCTTTTCCGGAGAAAGCCTTTTAATTGCTATAGAAGCCAGTACTGATCCAATAGCTGTAAAACCTAAAACACCCAGAACTACATGCGGGAAAAAAGGAAAAATCACAATAACGGAAGGTAGTATGATGGTTATAATTTGGATAGCAGTGGCTGTAATAGACGTTGCTATCATAGTCCACAGCAATAGTTTTGATGCTGTAGCTATTAAAGTAATAGACCTTCCTGATATAGCTCCTAGAGCTATACTCGTCTCTAATGCCATTGGTATCAGTCCATTTCTAACGGAATCTAATGCACTACTCATTGTTCTTGATCTCCTTTTATATTTTCTGAATCTTTACTGGCACCCCTATTATAATTGGCCCTAAGTAATGCTAACTGAGCTCCAAGCTGTTCCACGGTCTTCTCCCAATGTCTGATGGCCTCAATAGATTCTCTTTGACTTTCTATTGTGGCTTGGAATTTCTCTAACCGAAATTCTGATTTTTTTGCACGTAGCCCAATGGCTAAGGCTTCTGCGCTTAGATGAGAGAGCGCTTCAGAACTAGCACCTGAATCCGCCACTCCATTCATGATAGATTGGGCCGCTGCTTCTCCTCGCTGACTTACTAGTTGAAGATCCTTAACTACGCTTGTTAATCGCCCTGCAAGGACTTCACCCTCATCGCCCTCTTTTTCTAAGAATGTTTCAAAAGCTGGAATTTTATCCCGTATTACTTGAGCTGTTTCATGGGTAGCTGCTATAATTGAACCCAAAGCCTCACTTTCCAAATGAACACTATTTACAGCCTTTACTAGTTGATGCTCTCCGGAGGTCATGGCTTTTACCAAAGACTGACTGCTGTCAATCGTGCTCTGTAATTTTAAAGTAAGAGAGTGTACCTCATCATCGAAGATCTTTATTCGTTCTACCAGTTTCTTAACATCTGCTGCGGGAACATGATTACGATTGTAAATCAGTGTAGCTCCTAAAGAGATGCATGCAACAACTGCAAAAGCAACTGCTATCCATAGCTGTTCGGTCGATGTGAGAGAGCCAATAACAGAACCAAGAGGCCCACCAAGAACTGTTCCAACCACACCACCGCTAGCTAGAACAACGCCTCCTATAGCTTTCCAAGATCTGCCGTGGACTGCAGACACTACCTTACTTACAGTTGGATCGCTAGAAAGAGGTGGGATATCCTCCGTAATATTTAATACCGTCACTTGGGAATCTGTTTTAAAAGAGGGACTTGTAGCCATATAAAATTCCTTGTTAATAAGAATATAATTTTTAAGCTAACCCTCTTTTTAAGTAAAGTTTTCATTAAGAACAGCCGGCCTAAACCTCCATTGCCAGTAGTCTGGACCATAATCCATTAGTAGTTGTTCCCCTGGAGAAATATCTATTTTTGCAATAATATATATTTGCAAAATAGTCTTAAAAATAACTGTGAGTGCATAAACATTAGCCTCATCGGAATGATTAATAAAACGCATTAATGAGCCATATTTCTCGGCATCAATAATATACTTTACAGGATTTCCAGGAATATTATACTCCCCTACATAATCTCTACGATGCGATGTAAGCCATCTGCGCTTTTTTACAAGGCCCGTATACTGACCAATAAGTTTTTCAGCCGCGATAAATTCTTTTGCAAAAACACCTGAGCCAATAGCTGTCGATATATATCTGAGCTCTGCCTGAGATCCTTTAAACCCCCGGTAATAGGTTCCAAGCCAGCGTCTTCTAATGACCTCTTCATCCGTTTGGGGATAGGCCTCTACCATCTTTCTTACCCCCTCATAAACTCCTATTGAGGAAAATATAGGAAGCGAACAATGGAAAAATTTTTTTTGTGTAATTGTCATTTAAACAAGGACCCTTTAATGTGATTAATATGAACATACTCCCTTCAGAAAAAGAACGCCAGTGGGCAATGGCCTGCCACCTATCTGCTTTTTTTGGTTTGATTATTTTACCATTAGGAGCTATCCTTGGACCTCTTTGTGTTTGGATGCTCAAAAAAAAACACCATCCCTTTATTAATAACTCTGGTAAGGAAGCTCTTAATTTTCAAATATCTATGATGCTATGGTTTCTCCTTAGTCTGGCACTTATTCGCTTTGGGGTTGGTATTTTTTTAATAATTATCATTGAGGTTCTTAATATCATTTTTATTATTATGGCAACCTTTAGCGCAGCTAAAGGTCGCGATTTTCATTACCCTCTTAGTATAAGGATTATACGATGATTCAAGCAGATATTAAAACCTCTAAAGGCATCATTACTCTGGATCTTTTTGATCAGGAAGCACCTGAAACTGTCGCTAATTTTATTAAGCTAGCTAAAGCTGGTTTCTACAATGGGCTTACTTTTCATAGGGTAATCCGTGATTTCGTTATTCAAGGGGGCTGCCCTCAAGGAACAGGTGGAGGAGGTCCAGGTTACAATATTAAATGTGAAATTAATAAAGAAAAACATTTACCAGGTACTCTTTCCATGGCGCACCGTGGTAAAGATACCGGGGGAAGTCAATTCTTTATTACACATACAGCCACACCTCACTTAGATGGAGTCCATACTGTTTTTGGTAGAACAAAAAATATTGAAACTGTAAATACTATTAAGCAAGGCGATGTTATTGAATCCATCGTAATTAGAGGACTCTGATGAAAAAATGGTTGCTTTTAGGCTTAGCCGCCTCATCTTTACTCCATGCTGATTTTATTGCTAAAGACTATAGTTCCTTAAAGGGAACTCCTGGATTTAGTGATGAAGCTCTTAATCTGCACTTCAATCTTTATCAAGGCTATGTTAAGAATAGCAATTTAATCTTAAAGGAACTAGACAGCCTACAAGATAAACACCTCTCCCCCAAATACAGTGAACTTAAAAGACGCTTCGGATGGGAATTTGATGGCATGCGCTTGCATGAATACTATTTTGAAAATATGGGGGGCAAAGAAGCCCTATCTACGCAGAGCCTTTTATACAAGCAACTTGTTGAGGATTTTGGCTCATATGATAAATGGCGTGAAGATTTCATTGCTACCGGCTCTATGCGCGGTATCGGCTGGGCCATTCTCTACTTTGACCCCCTAAGCAAACGACTCTTTAACATCTGGATCAATGAACATGATCTTGGGCACTTAGCTGGGGGAAAACCTCTTCTTATTATGGACGTCTTTGAACATGCCTACCTCCCCGATTACCGGTTGGAAAGAGCAAAATATATTGAGGCCTTTTTTATGACAATCCGTTGGCCTGTTGTGGAGAGCCGTCTAGCTCTTTCTTAGAGCTTTATGTAATACTTCTTATATACTACGCATGCTTAAAGCGATTTTAAAGCCAAGGCTTGTCGTAAAACGTCTATAGAACTCGGAAAATAACCTCCGTTCGAATTTAAATTCCGCTTGTCCACTTCAGGGTCTTTGCTAAAATATAGGGGGGTCTATCAGATCCTTTTTTGCAATTAAATCCTAGGAATTGACGGCTCCAATGATTATCTACACCACATTTCTTTCCACTTGCAAGTACTTGTTGAGGGAGGCGCCCTCCTGCACAGCAGCTTTTTCAACCAAGATCTTGTCAATCAACTATCGCTTTATATAGGACCTCACCTTCTAGGAAAGCATGGAACCCCATTCTTCCAAGGTGATGGGCCTGAAAATATTAAGTAATCTATCGCATGGCACTTGTCAAAACACCCTCATATAGAGGGTGCTATTCGACTAGATTATAACCATAAAAGCACAATGCATGGAAAGTCTTGATGAATAGTCGCATTGTTGAAGAAATGGGAACCATCCGAAAGCTCATCCAAGGACAATCCAGCTTGCGCATAGAGATCTTCGCAAACATCGTCCTCGATGATCTTAAAGTGGGAGCCTCAATAGCTGTTAATGGGTGCTGCTTAACCATCGTGGAAATAGGCAAAGAGCCTACCGGCGCCAGATGGTGGGCTGCGCAGGCCATCGAAAAGACCCTTTGCCTAACAGACCTCTCTTCGCTAAAGAAATGAGACCCTGTCTACTTAGAAAGGGCTCTGTGCTAGGGAGAACGGGTTGGTGGCACCTCATTCAAAGACATGTCGATGGGATCGGCATTATTACGCAACCAGAAGACAATCCTGACGGCTCTGCCCTGATGAGCTTCCGCGTCCCCTCAAGGTAATGTTGACATCTTTACGCTAAGAGTCCTAGCTACTGAATGAATCGATCTTCCTTGGCTTCTTGATAAAACCTTCTTAACTGCCCCTAGTTTAAATCTTTTGAATATCTTGTCTGCATTTATCTAAATTCCTTTAAATTAGCTAAACACGAAAACTACGCTGACACAGGGGTATACTTCTTGTACGAATCAGTATTCGATGCGACAGCAGATTTATTACAGTGCCAAAAAAAATATCTGTTTATTGAAATAAGCGTAACACACTCTTCAAAAGAACCTGTGGTAAGGCCTCCTAGCATTTCCTCTTGACCGGGGCCCCCTAAAAAGGTAATATACATATATATCTTCCAAACATTTTCTATTGATACTAATAATAACTTAGGTATAAAACTTAATAATTAATACATTCTTAGAAGAATATAATTATCAGGGCAAGTGCAGCAGGACAATGATCATTTATTTCAGTGCCAAAAAAATCTGTATTAAGGTAGTTTTAATATGAATCCTTTTGATCCCTTGAACCCTCAAGGCCCCCCATGTCCTGCTGATCACCCTCTCTCTTTTTCGCAGACTCTTTTATACGTATCTCAAGTTGCTTTTTTAGCTTTAGCAGGTTATATAGCTTTACTAAGGCCTCACCAGGGCCGTGCCTACCTTTCAGGCCGTGTGAGCAGATTCATGAGCATTCCTCCCGCTCGCATGCAAGCACTTACCAATGATCTCGATGTGTGGATTACAACACAGCTTGATAAAAATGACGCGAACATCGTTAAATCTGCCATTCTGCAGGGAGTCCAAACGGGCGAGAATTTTACTCTGGATATCTCCCATTTAAGGATCAGCTCCCTCCCCCTTTGCCTTGCTAACTTAAAGCTTACGGGACTTAACTGCTCCTGGTGCCCGCTTCTTGCCGCACTCCCCGTTCTTCCTAACTGCAT
>VFKH01000016.1 GCA_009885615.1 Parachlamydiales bacterium | reverse complement strand
GTTTTACAGAATCAGTCGGGCTACGCCCCGCTGCCCTCGATAACGATGTCGCTCAAAGAGGTAATGGCCCTCTTGTGAGGCCTTTACCTCAGGTTAATGGTGCGCCACGAGGCGCACATTCCCTAGCTGCTGGAAGAGCAGTCAGAAAAGAGGCACCTACCTCATTCTGTACCGAGTCTTGAATTTTAGGAGGTAACAAATAAAGTTAAGCGTAGACAGGAAGATTGCAGGCCGCAATGAATGAACGTGATTGAGCCTCGAAAATGAGGATAATGAGATGGCCGATGTCGTCATAAAGACAGAAGGCAATATCATCTAAACCGATATAGGTAGGAATAGATGGCACTCCGGGGCCTAAGAGCGTGGGATGTAATCAGAGGTAATGTGTGAACGTGGGAGATCCTAGTAATCCTCGAAAGTAAGGAGTATTGGCTGACAAGTATAAAAGCCACGGAAGCTGAGAAGGTTACTAGGAAGTCAGATGGATCGTATTACCGAGGAAGCGGGGTAATGGCCGTGGAGGGAAGGGGCCTGGGTAAATATCAACCTAATTAGAGGAGACGCCCTTGTGGGACAACAGAGCCATTCAGGGACGAACACGAAATTGAACAGGATAGCATGGCTGTCCGGACTGGATCAAAGCATAAGCAGCCCGGCTCTGAACTTCGTCTAATGAAGGGGCGCTATTATTTATATGCAGTCACTAGTAAGTGGAATAAAGAGAAGAAAAGAGCTCAAAAAATCACCGGCAAGCTTTTAGGGCGGATCACGGAAGATAAGGGTTTTATTCAGACAGGCAGCAAACTCACAGTTCTTGAACCCCGCCTTAAAGAGCTGTCTGTCAAAACATCCGGCATTGAGACTCTATTAGGCCCGTTGATGAAGGATGTTCTTGAGGCTCTTAAAAAGCATTTTGGAGCCAATGCAGAAGCCTTGTACTGCGCAAGCCTTATGAGGCTTACGCATCAAGCTCCATTAAAAAATATGGAGCTGCACTTTATAAACGATTTTCTATCTGAATCATTTCCAGATGTCTCTCTTGTGGATAAAAAAATGACCGCCCTTCTTAAGGGGGTTGGTGAAGACAGACAAAAGGTTGCAGCCTTTTTTAAAGAGTTTTCACGTCCAGGAGAACATGTTCTTATGGACATGACCGCCATTCATTCAAAATCCAAGGAGATGAGCATAAATCGTTCCGGATATAATTCTCAGGGCTGTTTTGATCCACAAGCGAACCTTCTTCTACTGTTTTCACAGACTCAACATGAGCCTGTTTATTACAGGCTCTTGCCTGGCAATATTCGTGACGTAAAGTCAGTAAAGCTCAGCCTAAAAGAGGCTGGGATTAATGATGCTGTCTTTATTTCCGATAAGGGGTTTTATTCTGAAGATAACGCCACAGAACTTGATGAATCGGGTCTTGAATATATCACGCCGATAAAGCGTAACCACACTCTAATCGATTATAAGCCTCTTCAAAAAAGGGGTAAGAAAGGACTTTCACATCACTTTAAATTTCAGGAACGATTTATTTTCTGTACTGTGAAAAAAATCGATGGAAAAAGAACTCTTTACACCTTTCTTGACGATCGCCTGAAGCTTGAAGAAGAGCAATCCTATCTCAATCGAATTGAAACTCAAAAAGAAGATAAGCTCAACATAAAAGACTTTCATAAAAAGGCTCATGCTTTTGGGACAATGAGCATTTTAACAAATCTTAAAGAAAAAACACCGAGCGAGATTTATGGATATTATAAATCCAGGATGGAAGTGGAAACTGCTTTTGATGCATTTAAAAACACTCTTGAAGCAGACCGCACCTATATGCAAAACGACCAAGCCTTAGAGGGCTGGATGTTTATAAACTACCTCGCGCTACTTGCCTACTGGCGAATTTTAAAGCTTTTAGTCAAAAATGACCTGCTAACAAAATTCTCAATCAAAGACTTGCTGATTCACGTATCTTACATAAAAAAGATCAGAATCAATGATCAGTGGCACCTATCAGAAATCACGGATAAAACTAAAAAATTACTTGTGAAGCTTGGTTGCGCTATTACGTAACTTCAAGCGGAGTTATGGATAGCTATTACAGATGCTAATGTGACCATCGATGCTGCGGGATGTGTCAAAAGGAAATTGCTAAGAAAATTCAAGAAAAAGGCGGAGATTATACACTTGCTCTGAAGGGCAATCAAGGGATGCTACATGCAGGAGCAGAAAAATTTTTTTCGTGAAGCAGGAGGCCGTGGGCTACGCAGAAGATACGGATTGTAATATTGCTACAACTTCGGATAGGGGGCATGGACGAATTGAAAAGCGCAAAGTTTTGTAACCAATAACTTAGATTGGCTGGACTCTCGTAAAGAATGGGTGGGCATAAAATCTATGATAGAGGTAACCTCTAAACGTATTTGCAAAGGTAAAGAATAAAAAGAAAAGAGATACTACATATCGAGCAAAGAGTTGCTTCCACAAGAAGCAGCTTTGGCCATACGTAGTCATTGGTCTATAGAAACAGGGTTCATGGATGTATGGATATGATTTTTTGTGAGGATGCGAGTCAGGTTAATACCTTACATATAGCTGAAAATCTAGTAATGTTTAGAAGAACAGCCATGGCATTGATAAAGCAGGATATCGCAGAAGAGATTATGAGCAGTCAGCCGAGTCTCTTCCATGCTCTGAAGCGATTGAGCTTTTAGCTCAGTTAGATGCCTCTCAAGCTATCCACCGCGTTTTTAAGAAGCAAACAATCTTGGAAGAAGGCTCCGAATCTAAAGAAATTGCTCAAGATTGTGCGTCAAAGCCTTAGTTTCGAAAGAGGTCTATTATAAAAAGCTGGCTGCTGATTTATCTAACAACCAGAGAGCAGGATTTTTTTTTGTGCCGACTGCTTGTGAAGGATATTTATGAAAATTAAAGGGGCCTTTTAAAACAGTGGCTATCTCTCTGGCTTTATTTTCACCAAAGACATAAAAGATAATCCTTCGAGATCGGTGAATACCCTCATAGGTAAGTGTCATACGCCATGTTTTATTAAACTCTACCCAATTAGGAACAACAAGTCGTCCCTTAATATCAAGAGCTGTAGAATAAGGAAAAAGAGAGACTGTATGCCCATCATCACCCATTCCAAGCATATTGAGGTCAAATACTAAACAAGTCTCTTTTATAAGGGCTTCATACTTGAGAGATTCTGCTTCAATATCTTTTTCTGCAAACATGCGAAATACATTTTCTGGAAGAATAAGTTCTCTAAAAGCTGCATCCATGGCCATCTTGTAATTACTCTCACTGCTTGTGGGAGGAACAGCTCTTTCATCACCCCAGAAAAGCAATACGCGGGACCAGTCAAGAGCATTTTTATGATTTAAGAGCTCTTGAAAGATAGCCTTTGGGGTAGAGCCTCCAGAGAGAGCCACAATAAAGTAACCACGATCTAAGATAGCATTTTTAGCAATCTCTATAAACTGAGCTGCAGCAAATAAAATAGCTTCTGCATTTTCTATTACAATATAGTTGCGACGCTCATCAAGAACTTTTATAGATGCCATACTTTACCTCTTCCAGCTAAGAGTGAGTCTGAGGATTGAGGCCCCCATGAGCCCGCTGGATAAGAGTAGAGATTTTTATCTTTATCAGTAGCCCAGCGCTCTAAAATAGGGGTTAAGAATTTCCAGGAGGCTTCTACTTCATCGATACGGGCAAAAAGAGTGCTATCTCCTAGCATGCAATCACAAATAAGTCTCTCATACGCTTCTGGAGGACTCATTCCAAAATAAGAGTCATAGCGAAAATCCATTTTTACAGGCTGTATAGGACTATTCGGACCTGGTATTTTGGAATTAAAATTAAGTGCAATGCCCTCATTGGGCTGTATTCTTATAGTTAGGGTATTACTAGCACAGCGGTTACCATTGCTTTGAAATAAAATCGCGGGAATTTCTTTAAAGACAATCGAGATCTCCGTTGTTCGTTTAGGTAATCGCTTTCCGGCTCTTAAATAAAAGGGAACACCCACCCATCTCCAGCTATCTATGAAGAGCTCAAGAGCTACAAATGTTTCAATATTAGATAAGGGAGAGACATTATTTTCTTGACGATAACCTACAACAGTTTTTTGATCAATAATTCCAGGAGCATATTGACCACGCACGACATACTGGTCAAAATTTTCCATAGGTAGAGGGCGAATAGCTTGCAGAACTTTCACTTTTTCATCCCGTATAGCATCTGCAGATAGACTAACAGGAGGCTCCATAGCTACAAGTGAGAGAATTTGCATCATATGATTCTGTACGATGTCTCTAAGGATACCTGCTTCTTCAAAAAAGAGTCCCCTTGTACCAATTCCTAGCTCTTCTGAAACGGTAATTTGTATATGATCAACATAGCGATTATTCCAGATAGATTCAAAAATGGTATTTGCAAAACGAAATACAAGAAGGTTCTGAACAGTTTCTTTACCTAAGTAGTGGTCAATACGATAAAGCTGCTCTTCAGCAAGAGCTTTGGTAATATTTTTTTGCAGTTCTATACTGGAAGCCAGGTCACTACCAAAGGGTTTTTCAATAATAACACGAGAAGTACGTTTATCGGAAAGTGGGTAGATAAGGCCGTTCTTTTGCAGTTTTTCTACAATAAGAGTAAAGAAACTAGGTTGCGTAGAGAGGTAAAAAACACGGTTACCGTTAGTCCCATGCTTTTTATCGAGTTCTTCTAAAAAAGCTTTCAACTTGATATAGCCAGCATCCTTGTCAAAGTCAGAGACATGGTAATAGAGCTTTTGCTCAAAAGATTCCCATACATCATTCTTAATGGGTTTATTACGTGAAAATTTGGTTACGTCAGCCTTCATTTCATTACGAAATACCTCATGTGTTTTTTCGCGTCTAGCAAAGCCTACACAAGCAAAGTTAGAGGGGAGTTGGTTGTCTAGCGAAAGGTTATAGATGGCGGGCATCAGTTTGCGTGATGTTAGGTCACCTGTTGCGCCAAAAATAACCAGGATAGTAGGAGTTTGAACCTTTTCACTGTTTTTTGAGAGAGGCATGGAGTAAAGCACCTTTAAATAAATGATTATTTGGGTTATAACAGAAATTAAAACATAAGGTCCAATGAATAAATTACGAATTTATCATAAAAATAAGGGTGATTTTAATCTTATTTTACTACATGGTTACGGTGCAAACGGTAAAGATCTTATGAGTTTTGAATCATATGTGCCTGAAAATTTTGCACTTATATTTCCAGAAGGGCCATATGATCTTGATCAGTTTTATATCGATGCCAAAGCTTGGTTTAGAATAGATTTGGAGACACTGTCTTTTGATGAAGAGCAGTATGCAAGTAGTACCACTGCTCTATTGGAAGTAGTGGCTAAAATGGATCCCTCTAAGACTATTATTGCAGGTTTTAGCCAGGGAGCTATGATGACTATGGCTGTTGCTTTAAAATCACCGAAGCCATTTTTAGGTATCGGGCTCTTTTCAACAATGCCGCTGATATTTGAGGGTTTAGAGGATTCTTCTACTCATTTTTTTCAATCACATGGTCTTTATGATAATCTACTCTCTTATGATCAAGCGCAAAAGCTTTTTAATGCTTTAATATCCGCTGGATGGAAGGGTGAATTTGTCTCTTTTCCGGGGGGCCATGAAATGCCTGTTGAAGTTCTTTTGAAGTTTAAGGAATTTATTAATGCGTGTATTTCTTACTAAAATCTTAGGGTTTTTAATAATAATTTTATTTCTACAGATGCCCTTTTTTATTATGCAATACATGTCCCATTTAGAGGGACACCTCGCAGAGCTTACCCTTTACAGAGAAGAACTTCTTCAACTAGCTAAAAAAAATAATCTAGCACTGCCTGATTATGTTGCTCACTTTCATACGAATCCCGATAGGGTCTTCAGTAGTCAGGGGGCGTTCATGCAGAATTACTTGGAGCGTTATGAATCTTTTAAAGAAGCCTGGATTGCTTTTCAGGGTGCTAGGCCTTGGGGGCGCCCTATGGTATTTTTACGCTATATAGATAGAAAAGTCTTTGCTGAAACTACTGCTTCTTTTCAATTCGGACTTAGTCTAAGTTTAGAGAGCCTATGCTATTTTGCGGTGGGTTCTTTATGTAGTTTATTTATTTACAACATCTTAAGAGTAAGGTCTAAAAATGGTAATGTTTAAAGGTGATCCTATAACGCTTCAAGGAACTCTTATTCGAGTAGGGCAAAAGGCTCCCGATTTTTCGGTGGTAACTCCTGATATGAAGACACTTTCCTTAAAAGATTTCCAGGGGAAAGTGCTAGTCATTAGTACGGTTCCTTCTGTAGACACAATTGTCTGTAGTCTGCAAAGTCAACGTTTTGAGAAAGAAGCAAAGTCATTAAGTTCTGTTAACTTTTTAACAATCAGCTTGGACCTTCCCTTTAGCTTAGGGCGCTTTGCCAAGGAAGCTTCTTGCACTAAGATGCCGCTTGCTTCTGATTACAAAGAGCGTATTTTTGCTAAAAATTACGGCCTTCTTATAGAGGGACTCTATCTTTTGACAAGAGCTGTAATAATTATTGATACACAGGGTCATGTAGGATACCTACAGCTTGTTTCTGAAATCACACATGAGCCAGATTATGAGGATGTTATACGAGTATTAAAGGGGATGTAAGCCAGGGCCTTCTCAGTCAAAATACTTGATAGGTTAATAACTCTCTTGCCAACAGGGCGCTCCTCTCATTCGAGAGATATTATGCTAAAGAAAACTAATGGTTATGATGACTTATATTAATTACTTGATATACAGGCTTTTATAGAGTCTGTTGAGTAAGGCCTTTAATGAGATCATAGATCCAACGACTGATATTCAAGCAAATCCACCGGTGAGCTTACTCGTAATAATCTTGTGCGCTGTAATTGCTGGAGCTAGTTCCATCTTTGGTATCCAGGTGCTAATATGACCATCGATGCTGCGGGATGTCAAAAGGAAATTGCTAAGAAAATTCAAGAAAAAGGCGGAGATTACACACTTACTCTGAAGGGCAATCAAGGGATGCTAC
>VFKH01000011.1 GCA_009885615.1 Parachlamydiales bacterium | reverse complement strand
CATGTCTGTTACCGCAGAAGCGCGATTTATCGATGAGAAAGCGATGACAATTATGGGTGAGTTCCGCTTCTAAGAAAGCCTCGTAATATCTGGATAGATTAAAGCCTTTGGGGAAAGTTATATTTTCCGGAGGCTTTTTTTTGATAAAAAAAGAGGTCATATGTATATATAAGTTTATAAAAATAATGCGAGGGTTTCTTAGAATCGAAACTCGCCCATAATTGTCATCACTTTTTTGTCAATGAAATGCGCTTCCGCTTTAAAAAAGATTTTCCCTTCATTAATAAGTAATAGCCCTAAGGCATACTTCTCAGTTAATGAAACGGCCCCGATCCCTTCATTAGCATAGTTCCATTGATATAACTTAGAAGTAGTCCTAAAATTTTCCATAGAATTAATAGGAGTATTCCTTATAAATAAATCCAGTAATTTAATGCGCTCCAGAGCCATCCGAGGGCTTCCTTCATTAATGTAGATCTTAGGTTGATGGGTAAAATTTAAACTGAGAAGCCCCTCATTCGAAAAAACGGAACAATTATTGCTCCAAGAATAATTTTTAGGCATCTTGCGATTATAGACAAAACAACCTCTATGATCACCTTTAAATCGAAAATCCTCAGAGCAATTAGAAGCAGGTTCTTTCTTTAATTCAGGGATTAAAGACGTATCTATTCCAAAAGCGGTGATTTCGATCAGAAGAGTTATTGTTAAAATAAAATATTTATTCAGAAAACCTCGTAAAAAGAAGATTATACTCAATCGGTTCAGAAAAAGTCTCCGGAAGTTTCTTCAGTAAGATTAGAGCTCTTGCGAAACTAAACTTAAATGTAGCTTTAACGCATGGGTATTCCCATTCTCTTCTTTGAAGGTCTCCATTTGTCAAATGTTTAATATAATGTAGGATCTAGCCGCATGCTATTTGCTCATAGAATCTTCAGAGAATCATAAAGTAATGCTTTCCCGTTGAATCAGTGCTTTGTTATACTGAG
Source organism: Parachlamydiales bacterium (assembly GCA_009885615.1). Classification (GTDB taxonomy): domain Bacteria; phylum Chlamydiota; class Chlamydiia; order Chlamydiales; family VFKH01; genus VFKH01. The sequence goes on along the minus strand of VFKH01000011.1, from coordinate 17,026 downwards.
AGCATTTTTGAAGGAAATCCAATGAATTCCATCTCTGGAGAAACTTCCAGAGACTTTTTTTGAGCCAATTGAGTATACTTCTCGCTTTATAAGGTTTTATGAATAAATATTTTATTTTAACAACAGCTCTTCTGATCAAAATCACCGCTTTTGGAATAGGTAATCCTTTAGCCCCTGGATTAGAGACAGATCCTATTTTTAATTGCTGTGAGAATCTTGCATTCAAAGGTGGATATAGGGGCTGTTTTGTCTATAACCGTAAAATGCATACAGATCAGTCCCCGATCAATAATTTTTCTATTTTTTCGAATGAGGGTGTCCTTAGTTTAAATTTTGCCCATCAAGCTGAGTTTTATATTTATGCAGGCAGTAATAATATGGCTCTGGAGACAACTAACGGTGTTGAATCGCTTGTAATGAATTTTAATACTAATTTTATAGCAGGTTTTGGAGCGACTTCTATTTTGTATCAATGGCATTGTTATAATATAGGAAGAGGAGCACTTTCGTTAACTGGACAATATGAGGATTCGAGCTGGACGGGTACAAATTCAGTAATTATTAATGCTCAAAACGAACCCGGCAGAACAGCTTTTCGTTATAGAGAGGGGACTGTATCGCTTTCCGCTGGGCAGCAAATAGGCTATTTGGTTCCTTATATAGGCCTTAATTGGTCGGCTGCACGTGTCCGTGTAAGAGAAGACTTAACGCAAGGAGCGACAGAGTTAGGTGCCATTATTAGAAATAGTCGTAGTTTTGGTTTCAGCATGGGTGTATCTCTGGTAGATGCTGCCCGTATGATGGTGACTGCCGAGCTGCGTATTATGAATGAAAGTGGAATGTCTATAAATGCGGACTTCCATTTTTAACTGTAGAGAGTTAAAATAGGCATAAGCTTTTACACTTGAGGAAAGTATGGACCTTCTGACTATCGTTATAACTATTTTCGTAACATTCAATGCTATTGGTAATATCCCCGTTCTTATAGGGATGCTAAGAACATTTAGCTTGGCGCATCAAAGACGTATTATTTTACGCGAAACGCTGATTGCTTTAGGGATCATGTTACTCTTTAGCTATCTCGGAAATCAGGTTTTAGAAATACTTGATCTTAATCTATATGCATTAAGAATTGGAGGGGGAATAATCCTCTTTTTAATTGCTCTTAACATGCTATTTCCTCCTAAAACAGATGCAACTGCTTTTCAACAAGAGCCTTTTATAGTACCTCTTGCTATTCCTATTATGACAGGTCCTGGAACTATTTCGACTATTATGATTTTTTCCGACCAGGTGCAAAATAATGGGTGGATGCTCCTCTGTATTATTGGGGCATGGCTTCCTTCAATGATCCTTTTAATGCTCTCTTCTTATATTAAGAATCTCGTGGGAGAAGCTGCCTTACATGCTTTGGAGAAGATTGCTGGTATGATTCTTGCGTTTATAGCTATTCAGATGTTTACAGTAGGTATTTCTGATTATGCAAATTCCGTTGCTCATTTGCTGAAATAAGTTATTGTAGGAAAGGTTTAAATGTTTGAGCCCCTTCAGTATTCTCATAAAAACTTCATCGAAGAAAAGATAAAGAAATTTCCCTCAATTCTTTCTGACTATTTTTTTCCCAACTTATACCTCTATAGAAATTCCTTGGGAACTAAAATACATGAAGGCACTTATTCTCTCATAGAGACAAATATAAGTAGTAATGATACTTTAAAAGTATATATGCCTCTGGACCTAATTACTCCTGAAAGCCTGCTATATTATAAAGGCCTAGTAGGTCCCTCTCTGTTATATCCTATTTCTGATGAGGGGCTGAGTCTAATGGAGGGTTCTTCTAAAGAATATAAAGAGGCGGATTCTGATTATCTCTTTACTTTAGAAAAGATTTCTTTTCTTAAAGGGGGTCATTTATCGGCTAAAAGAAATTTACTCCATCAATTTTTTGATCTTTATGAAGATAGAGAAGTGGTTGAGTTAGCCCCTCATAACATTCTTCTAGCTAAAGAGGTTCTAGAGGGTTGGTCTAAAGAACATAAAGAGGACTATAGTAATTGTCTAGAGGCTTTAGAAATGTTCGAAGAGTTAGATTTATATGGGCGTCTTTTAATTATTAAAAAAAACCTGTAGGCTTTATTATAGGGGGACGGCAAGGGGAGGTTTTTATCGTTCAGTTTATGAAAGCAGATAAGGATTACAAGGGTATCTATACTTTTCTCTACCAGGATTTGGCGTTAGCATTACCTAAAAATATACTTTGGATTAATTTGGAACAGGACTTGGGGATTCCATCTCTACGTCAAGCAAAAAGAAGCTATCAACCAGACCAGATAGCAAGAAAGTGGCGAGTGAAGTTATAAGCTTGTATTAAAAGTCTTTTTTGGTATAAGGTTTATTTTTTAATTTTATAAGGACAAGTATGAAACAGTATTCTTGGATAATTTTGGCACTTATAGCTGTAAATAGAGCCCTTTTTGGACAACAAGAGACACCTAAACAACTGAGCGAAGAAAGACTCAGATGTTTGCGGATGGATCAGATAGACACCACAGATACGCTAGCTATTCCACTCGATGATGATGCATACGAGCAGTGCATGGAAGAAGAGATGTTAGAGAAGGGTTATACGAAGAAATAATTATCGCCCCTCCTAGACAAATATCCCCTTGGTAAAAGACAACAGATTGCCCAGGGGTTATGGCTTTCTGATTCTTATCAAAAAGAACATTTAATCTGCCATCATCTAAACAGGTTATCTCACAATCCGCATCGATTTGGCGATAACGAATTTTGGCAGTTGCTCTAAATAATGAACTGGGTGGATGGCCGCCAACCCAAGAGAGAGTACTTGCTATTAGCCCTTTATGATAAAGGGCCGGATGATCTCCTTGTTCAACAAAAACAATATTTTTTTCTATATCTTTACCAACCACAAACCAAGGCTCACCTGGTCCCCCAATGCCAAGCCCTTTTCTTTGACCAAGAGTATAGTAAGCAGCTCCCTCATGATTGCCTACATGTTTTCCTGAAAGGGTCTGTAGAGGGCCACTTTTTGCTTGTAAATACTTACTAAGAAAGGGCCTAAAATCTTTTTTACCAATAAAGCAGATGCCCGTACTATCTTTTTTATCTGCTGTAGAGAGGCCTAGTTCTTTGGCTATTTTCCGTACCTCTTTTTTTTCAAGTGCACCTATAGGAAAGAGAACTTTTGAAAGAACAGAAGAAGTAAGTGTGTAGAGAAAGTAACTCTGATCTTTATTTGTATCGAGACTGCGCATTAACTGGCCGTTAATATTACGGGCATAATGACCTGTGGCTAAAAAGTCAGCATCCATTTCTAAAGCCTTGTTTAGTAGGTACTTGAACTTTATTTCTCGATTACAAAGAATATCAGGATTAGGAGTAAGACCCGCCTTATAGCCATCTAAAAAATCTTGAAAAACAAGGTTATAATATTCTTTAGAAAAATTCACTGTATAATAAGGGACTTGCAGTTTTTCACAAACACTCGCCACATCCTCAAACTCATGGGCAGCAGAACAGGATCCCTCATCGGTTTCCTCCCAATTTTTCATAAAGAGACCTATAGGAGCAAATCCTTGCTGTTTAACAAGATGAAGAGCAACAGAGGAATCCACCCCTCCCGACATAGCTACAACTACTTTCTTCATCTTTATTTGCGATAGTTCCAAAGTTTAACCACAGGTTCTTCTGTGGTATGTTCAAAGCCAAGTAGACTAATGGAGTCAGTTTGAAGACTAAATAAAGAGCCCTTTTCCGCCGGAAGACCAAGCCAACGGGCAGTAAGCACACGTAAGAAGTGTCCGTGAGAGAAAACAACAACAGGCCCCTTACTATTTTTGATTTTGCTAATCATACGCTCTGCACGGCTACCTACATCTAAAACGCTTTCGCCACCGGGGGCCCCATCCTTAAAAAGATTCCAAGTAGGGGCTGTTTTGTGGATATCTACAGTACGTAGACCCTCATAGATTCCGTAGTCCCACTCCGTCAGATCGACCTCTTTAATGGGCTCGAAGCCATTTATTTGGGCGGTTTTATAAGCGCGAACAAGAGGACTGCTATAGACAGTTCCAAAGGGTATTTTTACAAGAGTTTCTTTTAAAGAAAAGGCTAGTTTTTCCCCTTCCGGTGTAAGTGGAATATCGGTGAGCCCTGTATGCTGTCCGCTTAATGACCAGGCTGTCTGCCCATGTCTAATAAGGTACAAAAGAAAATTCTTATCCATGAACGGGTTCCTCACTAATGACAGGTTCTTCTAAAGCAACAAAGCGAATTTCTTTACGTAGACGAAAGACTCCTATCAGATTACAGGTAAGAAGAAGCCCTCCTACAAAAGACATAATTGTACGAGTTTTGGTTTGATCAAAAAAAGAGAAGAAGATAAAGGCAAAAAGGGCATATGCGATAAAGCTCTTGGCTCCCCATTTTGGACTTAAAAAGCGTGCGCTTTTGAGACCTACACAGAAATAAGAAATGATTGTCATATAGCCAAGAACAAAAAAGAGAAGGGGCATAAAGAGGTGCATTCCAGGAAAAATAGAGCTGAGTGCCATTTGCGTATATTGAGAGGGGGAAACGGCTGGGGTGGCCTTCCAGACCCCTGTTAGAAGAACAACTAGCATAGAAAGGGTACAAACGAAGTTGTCAATAAAAACGCCCATAGAGGCTAGTCGTGCCTGCACAACGGGATCTTTAGTAGAAGATTCGCTTTGAATAATAGAGTCAGTACCGATGCCGATATCTGCTGAGTAAGCAGCACTGGAAGCGCCTTGTTGCACAGCTAGCAGCATTGTAGAGCCGGCGAAGCCACCAATAGCCGCATGACCTGTAAAAGCAGAGCTAAAGACGTTTGCTAAAAGAGAGGGAAGTTCGGGCATGTGTAGACAGATGATCCAAAGAGACATAACAGTATAGATAGCCATAATAATAGGCATAAGAATACTACAGATTTTACCCACCCTGTTAACACCTCCGATACCCGCATAAAAGATAAGAGCAATAAAGAGACCAATAATAAGATTACGATCTATATGCCAATTAAGCTCAATAGAGGAAGTTATCACTGAAAACTGGTAAATTTCTACTCCGTAGATACAAAGCAAGAAGGCGACAAAAAAAGGCATAAGGCGAGATTTAAAGGCCTTCCCAAGAAAATACATAGGGCCGCCATGAAAGCCTTTCTGGCCAGATGCAACGCGGTATTTAAAGCCTAGAAACACTTCAGAGTATTTGATAATAGAGCCAAAAAGTGCAGAAACCCACACCCAAAGAAGAGCTCCAGGCCCCCCCATTTCAATGGCAGTAACAATCCCAACAATATTCCCGATTCCAATCATACCTCCCATGGAGGCAAAAAAAGCTCGAAGTGGATGTAGGCCCTCTTCTCCCTTATGTTTTGTAAAAAGAAGTTGAATAAAGGAACGGAGGGAGGAGGGGAGAGCGCGGATTTGAAAGAAACGACTTTTAATACTGTAAAAAAGACCCAGTGTTAAGATAAGAGCAAAACCAAGATATCCCCAAAAAAAGGTATTAATGCTGGAAAAGTAACTGAATAATATCTCTATCATAATAAAAGTTTACTATAAAAAGAAGAAAAAATCAATTGATTTGTTGCAAGAAAAGAGACCTCTCAGCAATAATCCTCCCTTTCTAGATGGGGCGTCGCCAAGTGGTAAGGCAGCGGTTTTTGGTACCGCCATTCGGAGGTTCGAATCCTTCCGCCCCAAAGTTTATGGAGTTAGACGGAAAAAAATTGGCCGTTCAGAGCCGAGATGAATCTCGCTTGTTTTAAATCAGTTCTGTTGCTATGCTCTCCAGTACAGTTGACGAAGCTGACTGAGATAAGTCCCTCTAAACAAATCGTCATGTTAATGTTTGCTATAGGGATAGATAGCATGGGTAACCAATCCCTAGAAGCCCTCGCCACACAATGGGTGTGGCTAAGAGTAGACGGCCCCTTAATCGGGAGAAGCCTTTTGCTTTAGCGGAGGGAGTATTCATAAGAGTAAAAACTCTTAGATAGAAAAAAGTGTTTGCTTGAAGCCTTGACCGTAGTTAAATCTCATCACATATGTGATGCGGGCGACAAGAAAAGAGTCTTATTTACGAGCCCTTTTCTTCACCCTATTTAAATTGCGCGTTAAGGATATATATTTTTAACGGAGCTGTCCATGCAACTCAAGACATTTGAGAGAACTTCAGGAATTAAGAGCGAACTTACGCAGATCAGACGTGCCGGGAATATTCCCGCAGTTATTTATGCTAAAGGAGAGCTGGCTCAACACGTAGTCGTTGATGGCGCTCAATTCAGAGCTCTTTTACGCGATGTAAAAAAAGGCTGTTTGTCCATTACAAAAATCTCTTTAGAAGGGAATAATGGCATTAAAGAAGCTGTTTTGAAAGAAATTCAATACAATCCGACAACATATGATGTATCCCATCTTGATTTCGAATCACTTGATCCCTCACGTTATATTAACGTAAAAGTGCCTATTCAATACGTAGGTATAGCCGATTGCGTAGGTATCAAATCAGGGGGAGGAACATTGCGTCAAGTTATTCGTAGTATGCGTATTTCATGTCTGCCTAAAAATATACCAGGGGAGCCTCTCCAAATTGATATACGTGAATTACAAGTCGGACAAACAAAAAGACTCTCTGATATAGTAATGCCAGATGGAATTAAACCCCTTGCCGACCTTAATGAGGTAGCAGTTGTTATTGCAAAAGGCTAATATTGAAACTTATAGTGGGGCTAGGTAATCCAGGTATTGCTTATAAGTATACGCGCCACAATATGGGTTTTTTGATAGCAGACGCTTTTTGTAAAAAAAATAATTTTTTTTTTACGAAGAAAGCAAAATTTAAGGCGAGTGAAGCAAGCGGTAATAATACTCTTGTTATAAAGCCAGAAACATACATGAATCTAAGCGGCGGGCCCGTACAAAGTGTAATGTACTTTTACAAGCTGTCGCTAGATAAGTTACTCGTCATCAGTGATGATGTAGCTTTGCCCTTCGGAGAATTGCGGCTAAGAGCTGCAGGTTCTGCTGGTGGGCATAACGGGCTGAAAAGTATTGAATACAGCCTACAATCACAATCTTGGGCGCGCTTACGGATAGGAGTAGGAACTCCTAAGGCCGGCCAGACGCTCGAGGATTATGTTTTAGAGTCGTTCAGTATTACGGAGAGAGAAAGTCTTAGCCAATTGATAGATAAAGCAGTAGATGCTATTGAGTCATGGTGCGCTTTGAGCGTTTCTAAGGCTATGACAATAGTTAATAAACCTTCTAAGGAGTAGAAGAGATGAAAGAAGGATCACAAAACCTCTATGAGGGGATGTATATTTTAAGTGCCGGTTTAAGTGAGGATGCGCGCTTAAAAGCGCTTGAGAAAATTAAAAATGGTATTGTATCTCGTTCTGGAACGATTAATAAGATCCATGATCAGGGTAGAAAACGCCTTTCTTATGAAATCGACACAAAAAAAGAGGGATATTATTATTTGCTCTATTTCACAATTGCTCCTAAAGCGGTAGCGGAACTGTGGCAAGAATATCATCTGAATGAAGATTTAATGCGCTTCATTACATTACGTGCTGAAGAAGTACTGGAAAAAATCGAATTTAAGCAATTAGCTGAATAGGGGAGAAGTATGTCATTTACACCAACTAAAAGGCCCATGGCTGACTTTGCGCCAACTGTAACGCGTCAAAAAAATAGACGTAAACAGTGCCCTTTCACGTCTAGTGGATTCAAAGATATCGATTATAAGGATATCGAAACTCTCAGACGCTTTATTACAGAACGCGGTAAAATTTTACCACGTCGTATCACAGGTGTTTCCGCTTATTTCCAGCGCAAATTAGCTTTGGCTATAAAGCGCGCTCGACATATGGCGATTCTACCCTTTGTAGGAGAAGAATAATCATGACAAAGATCTTATTATTAGAAGATGTTGAACATCTAGGTAAGAAGGGCGAGCTCGTTTCCGTACGCCCTGGCTATGCACGTAACTTTCTTCTTCCAAAGAAAAGAGCTAGGATTGCCGATGCAAATTCTATTAGAATGCAAAAAAAATTGGTTGATGAGCGTCAAAAACAAGCTGTTGTTGATAAAGCAGATGCAGACCTGCTTTCTGAAAAACTAAGAGAAATGGTTATCGAGACCCATGTGAAAGTAGATCATGAGGGTAATATGTATGGTTCTGTAACTGCATACGATATAGTTGAACTCCTTGGCAAACAAGATGTTATTATTGAGAAGAGATCGGTCTTATTAGATAATCCTCTTAAAATAGCCGGCACTCATGAAATCAAGATGCGCTTGAAAGAGGGTGTTCCTGCACGGTTTACTCTTAATATTATTGCTGAAGAGAACTAAGAGACTTTGATATAGTTGCCTGATATATGGCAAATAAGCACAAACTGATTATTGTAACGGGTGGAGCTGGTTTTATTGGTTCCGCCCTTATTCGTTTCCTTAATGATCAAGGAATAACGAATATACTCGTTGTCGATGACCTGGGAAAGAGCGAGAAATGGAAAAATCTCATAGGAAAGCAGTTTTCCCAAATTATTCATAAAGATAGACTATTCACTTGGTTAGAGGGAAAGGAGGCTGAGCTCGGAGCCATCTTTCACCTAGGCGCCTGTTCAAATACGATGGAGATCGATGCCGGATATTTGCTGGCTAACAATGTCCATTATTCGCAAAAACTCATAGAGTACGCTGTAAAAGCGCAGATTCGCTTTATTTATGCTTCTTCAGCTGCAACTTACGGTGATGGAAAGGCTGGATTTTCTGATGATAGCAGCAAGCTCCTCGACCTGAAACCTTTAAATATGTATGGCTTTTCAAAGCATCTTGTTGATCTATGGGCTTTAAAAGAAGGCTTCCTAGATAAAATTGTCGGCTTAAAATACTTTAATATCTTTGGGCCTAATGAAGATCATAAAGGGGCTATGACTTCAGCTCTTTTTAAGATGGTGCCAGAAATTAAAAATACAGGGGTGGTTAAACTTTTTAAATTTACCAAGTCTAAAGGAGAAATAGAAAGTTATGCTGATGGGGAACAGTCCCGGGATTTTCTCTATGTAAAAGAAGCGGTAAAAATGACGGCATCCTTTTTGGGTAGTAAAGAGACGGGCCTCTTTAATATAGGAATGGGTGCCTCATCTACCTGGAATTATTTAGCAAAAACACTTTTTATAGCCTTGGGTATAGAAGAGAGAATGGAGTATATAGATATGCCTTCACAACTTATTGGCAAATATCAAAATTACACCTGTGCAGATATGAAGAAATTTTTTCAAGCTTTTCCCAATTATAAGATGGAGCCTCTTTCCCAAGGGATTTTTGATTATATCCAAAATTATATTCTTCCGGGGGAAAAGTGGTAAAGTTAACAGAAGCTATGCGATCGCTTACGAGCCGCACAGTTCTATTGCTGGGAGATTTTATACTTGACCACTATACAATAGGTAAGGTTAAAAGGATTTCTCCCGAGGCACCTGTACCTGTTTTAAATGTAGAAGAGCAATTTAATAGGCCAGGAGGTGCTGGCAATGCACTTTTAAATTTAATCTCTCTTGGCTTAAAAGTTATTCCAGTAGGGCGACTCGGTGCAGATGATGCCGGCCAACAAATTTGCGAATATTTTCATAAAGAGGCGGTAGATTGTAGCGGTCTTTTTATTCAACATGGTTATCGAACACCTGTTAAAAACCGTCTTATTGCAGACAGCCAACAGCTTTTACGCATTGATTTTGAAGAGGGCTCGACCTCGTTGCCTCTTGAAGCTGAAATTATTGCTTTTTGTAAAGAAAGTCTTCCTCAAGTGGATCTTATAGCTATTTCTGACTATGGTAAAGGGTTTTTAACCCCTTCTTTATTAAAGAGTGTTATAGCTCATGCACAAGAAAAAAAGAAGCCTGTTATTGTCGACCCTAAAGGGAAAGATTTTAGCATCTATAAAGGTGCTACAATCATTAAGCCAAATTTAAGTGAGGTACTGGAAGCTTCTCATCTACCTAATACGGCATCTCTAAAAGAGAGGGCACGTGAGTTGCTCGATCAAACAGAAGCTACAGCACTTTTTATTACGAAGGCGGATAAGGGTATTTCTCTCTTTTTCCAAAATAATGAGGAATCTCATTTTCCCGTAGCAGACGTACGTTTAGTCCGTGATGTGACAGGAGCTGGTGATACAGTACTCGCTGTTTTAGCCTGCTCTTTTGCCAATGGGTTACCATTGAGTGAGGCGGCTAAACTCTCTAATATTGGAGCAGGCATAGCTGTAGAAAGGGTAGGATGCGCAAGGGTGAGCTTGGCAGATATTGCAGGGCGTCTTTATGAAGAAGATGTGATGAATAAAGTTTGCGATCAAAAAAACCTTTTTCTTGTAGAGAAGATTCTTAAAGAAAGTGCATTTGTTCTCTTTAAGGTAATTTCTGGGGAGGCTCTCGGACGTAATTTTTTTACAAATCTCCGGCAGGTATCTCAGACAACTAATCTACAAATTTTTATCTTTCTTAAAAATCATGACCCCGAAACGCTTCATTTTTTAGCCACCCTTCAGGAAGTAGATTTTATTATTATAGATGAGATTTGTTTAGAGAACCTAATAAAGGTTTATATACCAGAGAAGGTTTTTGAAGATATTGCCTGTTTTTAAAGTTTGCCATGTCTATTTGACAAATAAAGAGCTTTGACTTTATAAGGGGCATATGATTAAAGACCTAGACCTTAAAGATCATCTTAAACGTGCTGTAGAAGGAGTAAGCGATAATGCATGTACGATTCTTATTACCTGTGAAAACCCCACAGACAAAGGAAAGATGCAAGTGGAAATGAGCTTTGATGGAGATATAGATTTAGCCGCTTTGCTTTTAGATAATGCCCAGAGTTATTTTGACCAAGAAGAGAATTTAAGTTCCTAACCAGCTGATAGCTCCCTGTGGAATAATCATTTTAAATTCATTATATCATAGACATAATGGCTGCTTTTGGGACAGTCCTAGGGGGTGTTAGAGCCAAATTCTGTATCATTATCACTAAGGATTGCTTTTAGCCTCCCAGACAACTCAATAATCCGATCCAGCTATAATAAGTTCCAGTACAAATTCCGTGCTTGCCAGGAGTATCTACGACCTTTAATCCCACCCGCCTTACAGGGTTTTTTTATCAGAAAGATTTGACATAAACCTAGTAAAGCCCTTTAGATTTATCTCCAATCCTAAAAAGGAGATAAAGAGGAAAGAAGATAAAGCGTTTATAGATCTTACATAAGAGATTGATATAAAAGTATTTCAGGATAGCATGAGAGGCAGTTTTTCTGATTTTCCCAACCATCGTATTACCAGTCGTTGTATCTATCCAATTTGGTACATATTGCTTGTTATTCTGTCTGGTTATTTAGCCGGATGTAACACAGTGGCGATTTTGCCTATTTTGCAAAACTACGATCAGCATGGTTTATAAATTTGACAGGCATAGAGGATAAAGCATCCTCTTACAATACCTTTGGTGGTTTTTAACAAAAATAAAACCGAGTGCATTTAAAAATCTGCTCGCCAAATGGTTTCAAAGACTAGGGTCCATACATGCGTGATAAGTTGTTGATTATAGATGGCAAGAGGTTGCGAGGAACTTCTGCAGATAAGCATATTAATCGTATTGTGGAGTTCTTTGGAGGCAGCAGATCGGCTAGTAATCGCACAAGAAAAAGTTCCTGATAAGGCAGGTGAAAGACGAGGCATGCCAGTTTTACTCGATAGTTTGGATGTGACGGGTGCGATTGTATCTATGGATGCCCTCTATATGCCCTCTATATGCCCTCTATATGCCCCTACTGTTAATACATATAAAGACAGTTTTGACGATGATAACTGATGATACTGTAGGATCAAGGGCAATCAAAGTACGCTTGAGGCTAAAATATATAATTTTTTCGAACAGGCGCATGCTGTTAATTATTAAGATTTTCCTATTACACGAATTACAAAAACTGGAAAGGGCCATGGACGAACTAAAGAAAGGATCGTTTGTGTAACTAAGGATCTTAACTGCTTGCCTCAAAGAGAAAAATGGCATGTACAGTCTATAGTAGAGGTTCGATCTCAAAGGACAATCGCTGGAAAAGTTGAAAAATCAATCGGTTAGTATGGATCGAGTCGCAAAGGAAATGCCGATCAATTTATGCATTGGATACAAGATCATGGGAGTATCGAATCTATGCACCCTGTAATGGATGTTGTTTTTCAAGAAGATACCTCTCTCGGGGATAGTGGAAAATCTGCTTGATCATGTGTTTTTTTAGGCCTTGGGCATGAATGACGGCTCTCGATTTATCGCCAGATCAGTAAAACAGGGGATAAGACCAAGTGAACTGAAGGAACAACTAAACATTCCACAGGCGACCTTGAGTTTTCACGTAAAGCAGCTACAAATATATCAATTAGTAGTTGTATAAAGAAAGGGAACCAGTCTTTTTTACACCATAAATACAGAAGTGCTTGAAGAATTAATTCAAACGATGCAGTTGTTATTGCAAAATTCAGAAGATAATTCAATACATATACCGACTAATCCAAGAATCAAAGTGAAGGCTAAAGAGTCAATAGACCTACCCAATGACCTGTAACATACTAAAAATACAACCAAAACCTTTATCGCATATATGACTGCAGTTAAAAAAAATTACATTCTTTATCTAGTTGCAACCACATTTTTTATGGAGACCTTAGATAGTACGGTCATTACACCCGCATTACCCATGATGGCTATCGATTTTAATACATACGCTGTAGATGTGGGTAATGGCATCACAGCGTATTTACTTACCTTAGCCGTCATGATTCCAATTAGCGGATGGTTCGAAGATCGCTTTGGGGCGAGGAGGATCTTCACATTAGCTATATTTATATTTACAGCCGCGTCTATCTTGTGCGGCATTAGTGAGAGCTTAAATTTCTTTATTTTTGCAAGGGTATTGCAAGGAATAGGTGGCGCCTTGATGGTGCCGGTTGGACGCATTATTGTTTTGAAAAACACCCCCAAAGAAGGAGTCCTTCGAGCAATTGAACTGATCACCTGGCCCGCATTAATTGGACCGATTGTAGGGCCTGCTCTTGGCGGCCTATTTACAACATACGCAAGCTGGCATTGGATATTTTTTATTAATGTGCCGATTGGAATCGTGGGCATTATTTTAAGTTTGCTCTGGATCAAAGAGGAAAAAGAAAAACGGATATCGCCACTCGATTTAAAAGGATTTCTACTCAGTGGTACATCGTTATCAGGCCTGATTTATTCAATAGAGTTGTGTAGACATCTTCAAGAAGAATATATGCGCATCCTTGGATTTTTAATTACAGGACTCATCATTGGTTGGTTTGCAATAAGACATTTTAGGCGCGCACTCTACCCAATGATTGATTTGTCGTTATTTAAAATACCCACATTTGAATTGACTTTATTTGCAGGTAACTTATTCCGGATTGCCTTGCACTCAACCTTATTTTTAATACCACTCTATTTGCAACTTGGATTAGGTATCGATGCCTTCCAGGCAGGATTGATAGTGGTGAGTATATTTGTTGGTAGTTTAGCTATGAAGTCAATTACAAGACACATATTGAACAAATATGGATTTAAGAAGGTAATGACAATCAATGGCATTGTCATTGTGTTTTCTTTGATGTCTTGTGCCCTCATTAGCGCTAGTATGCCAATCTGGATTGTGATGGGGCTATTGTTTATTAATGGCTTAGTAAGGTCGATGCATTTTACTTCGATAAATACCTTAGGCTTTTCAGATGTGCCACAACAGCAAATGGGATCTGCATCATCCTTAACTAGTACCGCAATGCAGTTAAGTATGGCATTAGGAATTACTGTGGGATCATTGGTATTAAGTTTGGCAACAGTAATAAATCAAGGCGATCCTAACCTGCCAAGTATTGCCGATTTTCGGGTATCTTTTCTGCTTATACTGGTCTTACCGTTATGGGGTTTATATAGACAACGACACATGAGTCCAACGGCGGGAGATAATATCAGAAAAAAATACAAAAATCCAAAGGAAAAACCCTAAAAATAGGGTTATCTTGAGTTTTTATAATACAGTATTCTCAGAGAACTCTTTAAGATGGCGAGTCGTATCAACTACATGCTTAAGGGGGTCGATGACATCATCGGCTAGAAGAGCTTCACTTTCGGAGAAGCGTCGAGCTGTTGAAAGAACACGTGCCTCAAAACTGCCCACAGCCTCGTTATATCCGTGAACGGCACTCGATAAGTGTTTACCAACTTTTGACAAATGAGTAGTAAAATCTTTGAGGCGCTTATAGAGCTCACGTGCTTTTTTGGAGAGCTCTTCGGCGTTAGCAGATAAGAGCTCTTGTCTCCAACCATAGGATATAGCTTTTAGAAGGGCTATGAGGGTTGTAGGAGTGGCTAAAAGAACTCTTTTCTCAACGCCTACTTCAATCAGCGAGGGATCAGCTTGTAGCGCCGCGCTAAAAAAGGTCTCTCCCGGAATAAATAGGATTACAAATTCAGGAGCTGGTTGGAACTGTTCCCAATATTTTTTATCTGAGAGAGCTTTTATATGAGCGCGCACATGCGCAGCAAGCTCTTTATTTTTAAGTTCACGGGCATCCTCATTTTCTGCAGAATGCGATTCCAGGTAGGCTTTAAGAGGGGCTTTGGCGTCAACAACAACCTGACGCCCTCCGGGTAATTTAATAACAAGATCCGGTCTTAAGCGACCTGTTTCACCATAGGAACTTTCCTGTTCTATAAAATCACAGTAGTTAAGCATACCAGCAAGCTCGACCACGCGCTTAAGCTGCATTTCTCCCCACTGACCGCGCACATTCGGAGCACGTAGGGCCCCTACTAAATTTTGGGTCTCTTTGCGTAAGTCTCCTTGAGAGAGTAAAAGGGCTTTAATCTGCTCGGTTAAAGAAACATGATCTCCTAGACGCGATTTTTCTAATTCTCCGACTTTTTGATCGAAACGATGAAGGGTCTCTCTTATAGGAGCAACCGCCACAGTAAAGGCTTGATCTAACTGCCCTTTAGCCCCCTCCAAAAATTTTTTCTGTGTCTGCTCGAGGGCTTCATAGGAAAGGATCTTAAATTGCTGAGCAAGTTGCTCACGTTCATGGAGCTTTCCGGCATCTACACCTTGTAAAACTTCTAGCTCGCGTGCATAGAGCTTTAGCTCCTCCTTTTCAAGCCTTAAAGAAAGAACTTCTTTTTCCAAAGAGGTACTCTTTTTAAAGAAATAGATAATCACTAAAGAGGCTAATACTATAAGACAAAGGGGTATCCACATAATGAGTACTATACCCTATTAACTTGAATTTTGAATCTAATTTCTTAAAAAAGACCAACTTAATAGATATCAACAACTTAAAATTTAACTAAGTCGTGGATACTTAAATAAATCCATAACACTTATCCCTAAGAAGGCCCCTAAGGAAAGCACCTTAAGAATTTTAAAGAGAAAATCTAGGATGCCTATATTATCAAATAAACTTCTTTGATCCTCCCAGAAGATTATTAACACAGTGTTGTGGGTAGGTGATTTTTTGGGAAAGTCTCTTAATCCGAGGTCATTTCCGAGGAAAAAAATCCAGATGTCAGGTTACTATGTATGAATGTATAAAATTCCTTTTCTTATAGTTCTTATTTTGGCTGTTTTTAGTCCCTGGATTGACTGGCATTTAAGTCATTTTATCTATCAGCAAAATGGCGGCTTCCTAGATAAAAATGAATTTTTACGCTTTTGTTTTCACTATGGAACATGGCCTGCTTGGATCTGTACTTTTTTGTGTTTTATCCCATTTATCTTCAAAAGATTTAGGACTTATAGAATTCCGGCGGCTCTTTTTTGTTTAAGCGCTATTATCGGATGTGTTCTTATTGTAGAGGGCATTAAAGAATTTTGGCCAAGACCCAGGCCTATACAACTAATAGAATTCGGAGGCAGCTTTAGCTATCGGAGTTGGTTTGAACCAATTTATGTGGGCGTCCTCCTAAAATCCTTTCCTTCTGGTCATGCAGCCGCTGGATTTCTTTTTTTATCGCTCTTTTGGGGGGGCGTTGCTATTAAAAAAAGGTTATTAAAAGTAGTAGGGCTCGTTACCGGTCTTACTCTGGGAGTCTTTATGAGCTCTGTCCGTATCTTTATGGGCGGTCATTTTTTCTTTGATACAGTTGCCTCTTTTGCTCTTATGTGGTTTCTGCCAGCCCTTCTATTGAAGGTATATAGATGGAAAAATTAACTACTCAGCAACAGAATATCTTAAGCTTTATTGAAAAGCAGATTGCTGTCATAGGGACCCCCCCCTCATATAGGGAGATCGCTCAACATTTTGGATTCTCATCTCTAGGAACTGTCTGGAGGCATCTACAAACACTCAAGAAAAAGGGCGCTATTCATTATAGTCGCTATAGCCCTCGAACTCTTTCTTTAGATCCTCCTAAAGAACTCCTTGTCAGGATCCCTTTTTTAGGAATTCTTGCAGAAGGTTTTCTTTTAGAGACCTTACCGCGGCTTGAAGAAAAACAAATCATTTGGCAGTGGCCTGGGTATTCACCAGAGAATGCTTATCTTGTGCAAGCCAAAGATGCAAGCTTTCAGCAAGAGCTTATCTTAAAAGATGATCTAATACTAATCGATGGAAGCTCCTCTTTAAGGCCAGGTCAAATGGCTCTTATTCTAATTAACAGCAAAGAGTCTTTAATCAAACGTGTCTGGCAAGAGGATGATTTTGTACGCTTGGAAGCAAGTAGCGCAGCCATACGCACTCTTATTTTACGAAAAGAAAATGTACAGATACAAGGAGCCATCATAAGTCTTATGAGAAGTTATTAACTCATAGAAGATGGGTCAATAGGTAATTCCCTATGTGTATAAAATCGTAACCACAGAAAAACTGCCAATAAGGATTTTCTACTTAAGGCTTCTACAGCGCCTTCGCCCGGTTCGT
>VFKH01000063.1 GCA_009885615.1 Parachlamydiales bacterium | reverse complement strand
TGTTTTTGTATATTTTGTCTGCATTCTCATTGGACTCCTTCATCCGATTAAATGCGACAACTATGCTGACACAGGGGGGACTTGGCAGCGGGATATGTGGGTGAAGCGTAAGTCGGGGATCTTCGAGGAGGGGCAGGTACCACTCCCACCCTCTATGCTATCTCAGAACCCTCTATAACGCTACCGCACTCTGCTCCCATGCTACTGACTATTTATCATAATAATACCCAAGCTCATGATTATAACTGTTAGTATTCCAATCACTCAGAGACTCTTCCTGGTCTATAAATACGCTAATGACTTTATAACTACCTACACTCAGTCCTTCTCTATCCAGTCCATTCAAGTCAAACGTCCAACCCTGCGCTGTAATGACAGGGTTAGTCATCTCCACAGGAATCACATGTGCAATACCCTTCTCGTTAGTTTTCAAAGAGGCATGCACAATAGCCGCATTGGGTGGATTGGCTTTAAAGCTATCATTACCCTTATCCCAATTATCCATGAATTGGGTCAGCGTGATGAAACCGGCCTTTCTCACCGGACGATCGCTAAAATACAATACCTTATCATCCATGCCTTGAAGTGTGAGTGTATAACCCCCGTTGGTTTTAGTAATCACACCCGTATCAGCACGTAGTACAAACAAATACGATGCTTTTTCCTCTACATGAGTCTCCCCAAGCGGGGCTGTTTTTTGCACCTGGGCAAATACAACAGCTGGTAGGGATAATGTCAGCCCCAGAACTGTAAAAAAATAAAGCACGCTCTTAAGAGACTTAGCCAGCCCTACGCTTTTCCGAACAGTAGCTATTGACTTCTCCACTAAGCCGGCAGCCATTACCCGGTCCCTACTAAGGGCACAAAGCGAAATTTCTGACTCTTCTTTAAAAGATAACATTTTTTTCTCTATGTTAAATATTTCTCTACATATATTCATATATAGATATTATTAATTAATTAATAAATAGTTATTTATATAACTGCTCATAAAGTTGAGGTAACTACCTTTATTGTGCGTGTAAAAAACAGACAAAAATCGCAACTGCTCATAAAGTTGAGGAATAGAGACCTCGCGGCTTTGCTCCTAAAGGGGTTCCCTTTTTAGCTTGTGCTTCTTCGCTGACAAGGCTCAAGATTTATACTAAGCCGGCTATTTCTGGCAGTACCCTGTAGCGACATTTTAATATTTCAGGGTTCTTTGGGCTCTGCTACAGAGCGGATTGCAATAATCTGAGCCAGAGTGGGGGTTTTAAATAACCCATAATCAATCTATCTCCCAATCCCCAAATCGATTCTTTGTCGCTACGATAGTTGACCCTGAAAAAATCTCCATATATAATTGAGAGGTTGATTTTAGAGCTTTTCCCAGTCTATTCTTTGCAAGAATTGATGGAAAGAACCTCCAAGCTCACCAGACTTGTTAAGATCACTCATAAGAGGTCTGAAAATGTAGAGCGTGCACTGATTGAGAGGCTGAGTCCTGAGAAAGAATTCGTTCATACTCTAACGGCAGACAATGGTAAGGAGTTTTCTAACCATCAGAGGGGCAGCTCTCAGTTAGAAGCAGGCTTCTACTTTGCTAAACCCCTGCTACTCATGGAAGAGGGGTCTCTATGAGCACACGAATGGGATTGTTCGTCAGTATGTTCCTAAAAGCAAACGCTTTGATGAAATTTCTATGAGGGATTTGAATGAAGTGGAAATATTACTTAATAACAGGCCTAGAAAAGTTTTACAGTTTGAGATACCGCTAGAGGTTTTCGATCGTATGGCTACAAAGTCTTTATATCGTGTACTTCGAGCTTGAAAGGGCCCAGCTTTTAAACCCTTATAATCATCCCTAATAATTAACTGGCACCCTTCTGTCCTATCGCTTTAAGAGCAGCCATATCTATAACTTGGCCATTATGACGCACCTTCTTATAATGAGCATCTATGAATAGATAAGTATTTATACCTAAATATCTTCTACGAAAATTTTCTAGTTCTTCATCTAAAGTAGCTGCTACTCTGGATACTTGTGTTGAGTTAATCTCAAACTTTTTCTTCAACCAAAGACTTTCTTTGAATTGAATTTACAGAAACAATGTTATACTACCTGATTTGGTTAATAATAGAAATGACGTTAAGCTATTACTTTATTGGATTCTCTTGGAAATTTGAAGACTTTGAAGTCTTTAGATATATCTGTGTTAGGGAATATCGCACGGGCCTCATCGAGAAGGGGTGTTAGGTCTTGATAGCGAGCAGAGAAGTGAGTAAGAACAAGCTGTTCGACACCGGCTTCTTTTGCGATGAGTGCGGCTTCTCTGGCAGTAAGGTGATGATTGCGGTAGGCAAGATCATGATGCTCTTCTGAATAAGTACTTTCAATAAGGGCCAAACGTGCATTCTTTGCAAGATCAAGGGCTGCTTGACAGCGACGTGTATCAATAATTATGGCAAGGGAATCACCTTTGCGAATCCAGCTTAATTCTTCAAGTTTGAATGTTTTTTCATTGAGAACAAGAAAACCTTTTTCAATAAGCTCTTTCATAAGAGGGCCTTGGATGTTTGCTTGAAGGAGCTTATCCTTGTTATATTTACGACAATCTTTCTCCGTGATGCGCCAGCCTATATTGTCAATACCATGATCAAGGAAAGCAGCTTCAATAGTGAAGTTAGTATCTGAATCAACAATTCCGTCCGCTTCAACGGGATGTTCTACAACGTTAATAATCTCATGATAGATAGTGCCGTAACGTAGACGTTGAAAGTACTTTTTACCACTTGCTGGGTAATAACAATGAATAGTGTGAGGAACTTTATCGAGGTTGAGGCGCATAAGCATAGAACCAAGACCTAGACAATGATCACCATGAAAATGAGAGATGAAAATACGTGTTACAACAGGAGGGGCAATGCCCGCAAAGATAAACTGCCTCTGGGTACCTTCACCTGGGTCAAAAAGCAGGCCTTCATCATTCCAACGTACCAGGTAGGCTCCATGATTGCGCATACGAGTGGGTTGTTGAGAGGAACATCCTAAAATAGTTAAATCACGTACGCTCATAAGATCTTTCCTTAAAATAGGGTATTAATCCCAATATGAACCCCGTAAGAGCACCTACTAGGTGGGCGGTATTAGCAATATGGGTAGAAAAAGAGGCTATTTTAAGCCTTTCTAAGATTAGGAACCCCCCCTCTAAAGTAGCCATGAGAAAGATAATCCAAGTGACCATTAGAAGTGTAGCTTTGGGGATAGGCCAGCTTTCGATCCTTCTACGGGCCCATATAAAGCCCACAAGCCCCATTAGCACACCTGAGATCCCTAAGAAGTAGGGGCCGCTTACCCAATATTGAGCAGTATTTGAAAAAGCTGCGACGATAAAGATAAGAAGGATATAGCGAAAACTGCCTATTTTTTCTTCAACAACCGAACCGAAGAAAAAGAGCCAAGTGACATTGAGAAAAAGATGGAAGATGCTGCCATGAAGGAAGATTGGAGAAATCACGCGCCAGAGGGGCCCCTCATTGATAGGCCTAAAGAAAAAGTTCTCTGGATTTGGGGCCCAAAAGAAGAGAATCGTACAGACAGTTATCAATAAGAAAGTAAAAGGTGTTTTCATAGGCTCTTAATCTTTTGGATAAGAGAGGAGGTAGAAAGTCCTTCTATAAGGGGAATGATTTCAAGACGTGCGCCTATTTCTTGCAAAGTAGAAGCCTCGATACAGTTAGTTCCCCAATCAGCACCATTAACATGGATATCGGGCCTAACTTTACGTAATAAAGAACAGGGGTCAGCCTCGTCAAACCAGGTCACAAAGTCTACAAAAGCTAAGGCGCTCATAAGACGCAAGCGATATTCCAGAGGTACAATAGGTCTTTTAGGGCCTTTGTATTGCTCAATAGATGTATCGCTATTTAGAGCCACTAGCAAGATATCTGCTTTAAGGCTTGCCGCATAGATGATTTCCAGGTGGCCTGCATGCATAAGATCAAAGCTGCCATTAAGGGTGGCCAGTGTTCTGCCGTTGATACGCTTACGAAAGCTAGAGAGTTCTTCAGGGGATATTCTTTTTTTTTCAGAATAAATAGAAAAGCTCATTTAAAGGCCTCTTTAAAAACTTGTTTGTAATTAGATACAGCAACAAATTTTAATCCTTTTTTGATTTCGGCAGGTAATTCATTTAGATCTTTATTATTTTCTTCTGGAATAATAATCGTGCGGACATCGGCTCTTCTCGCTGCAATAATTTTTTCTTTGAGGCCACCAATTGGCAATATTTTACCCGTTAAAGTCAACTCACCTGTCATTGCAAGCCCATGGTTTACAGGCTTTTTTAAGAGAAGTGAAATGAGTGCGGTAACCATTGTGATGCCTGCAGAAGGCCCATCCTTAGGGACAGCACCTTCAGGTAGGTGTATATGAACATTTTTTTTCTTAAAAAAAGCTTTTCCAGGTAAAAGTTCTTTCAAATGACTTTGGAGATAGCTCCAGGCAATTTGGGAAGATTCTTTCATGACATCTCCAGCCTGCCCTGTTAAGCTAAGGGAGCTTTTGTCACTTTCGGACTCGACGGCTTCTATATAAAGAGAGGCTCCCCCCATAGCCGTCCATGCAAGACCTGTGACAACGCCTATGGGATTTTTCTCAAAAAGCTTATCGGAAGAGAAAGGAGGTTTTCCAAGGTATTTTTCTAAATCATGGACTGTAATTTTAATCAGTTTTTTTTGGACACTTTCCAGTGTCTTACGCGCTACTTTCCTTAACAAGCGTTTGAGAGCATTTTCAAGGCTACGAAGACCTGATTCGCGAGCGTAAGAGTCAATTATACAAAGAAGCGTCTTGTCGGTAAAAGAGACCTCTTTCTTAGTTAGACCAGTATCCTTCATATGTTTAGGCAGAAGGTAACGCTTAGTAATAGCGAGTTTTTCTTCTTGGATATAGCCAGACATCGTCAGGATTTCCATACGGTCCTTTAGAGCATCTGGGATAGGGTCAAGAGTGTTAGCCGTGACAATAAAAAGCACTTTAGAAAGATCGATTTCTACATCTAGATAATGATCTGTAAAGAACTTATTATGTTCGGGGTCAAGAGCCTCTAAAAGAGAAGATCCTGGATCACCTTGATAACTAGCCCCCATTTTGTCAATTTCATCAATCAAAATAACAGGGTTGCTACTGCCAGTCTGTTTAAGAGCTTGCACTAATTTCCCAGGCATAGAACCTACATATGTACGGCGATGGCCTGTAATCTCGCTCTCATCACGCATACCCCCAACAGAAAAGTGAAAAAACTTGCGATCAAGGGCTTTAGCAATACTTTTAGCAACACTTGTTTTACCAACACCTGGGGGTCCAACTAGGCATATAATACTTCCCCTGATACCACCGGTTAATGCTCCAACGCTTATAAACTCAAGAACTCGTTCCTTGATATCTTTAAGATCAAAGTGGTCCTTTTCCAGAATTTTATGAGCCCTTTTAAGATCCAGATTATCTGTTGTGGTAATACCCCAGGGCAAGCAAGTGAGCCAATCGATGTAATTACGGCAAACACCATATTCCGAAGATAGAGGTTCTATAATAGCAAGCTTTTCCAATTCTTCACGAATTACTTTCATTGTAGATTCCGGAACGATCTTTCCTTTTAAGCGCTCTTCAAACTTGATAGTATCAAGTCGCTTCTCATCCTTTTCCAGGCCAAGCTCTTTTTTAATAGTTTTGAGCTGTTCACGTAAAAAGTATTCTCGCTGATGCTTTCCTACCGATAGTTCAATTTTTTTATGTATATCGTGTTGCAGTAAGCTTAAATCGATCTCATTACGTAATAAAATAAGTGTTTTGTCTATACGTTCTTCAATATTAAAGGTTTCGAGTACTTCTTGTAGCTCTTCACGGCCGGCTGTTGTTAAGGCAACGGCAAAATCAGCAAGTTTGCTTGGTTCTGTAAAGTCCGAATGGCTTAAAAAAATCTGAAGTTCTTCTTTAAAAAGAGGGTTGAGTTTAAGCAGTTCTTTAATCGTTGTAACGATGCTAATAGAAGAAGCTTTCAGGCGAGAAGAAGAGACAACTTTGTCCTCGATAATCTCCACTTTTGCCATCAATAGCTTATCTTTTCGGTTAGTCTTGAGTACTTTAAGGCGTTTCTCGATACTAACAATAATCTGAGCGCTCTCTCCGCTTGGATTGGGAATAATACGCAGGATACGAGCTAAGACACCCACTGTATAAAGATCGGTTTCTTTAAGAGAGGATATATCACAATTCTCCTGCCTTGTAAGAAGCAAAGCAATAAATTTCTGCTTTTTCTTGGCGATAAGCTGTAAGGCTTCGTAATAGGGGCCTTTATCGATGACAAGGGGCGTTGCCATTCCTGGGAAGAAGGGTCTTTTACCAAGGGGGAAAATAGGAATTTGAATAGGGTATTTCTGGTCTTTGGGGAGATTATCTTCTGTAAGAGCTGTGAGAAGCTCTTCTTGAAGGGCTTCAAAATCAATATCTTCTTGTACAGGTGCCTGGTCGTTCAAAACTCCCTCCCTCAAATAAAATAAAGGATACATGATAACATTAATGTCCCCATAATTTCAATGTGTTTAAAGCCTATTTGTATTAGAATTCTTGTAATTATGGGACGTATTCTCTTTCTCGACGCATCATTTGACAGGCCTTTTGTGGCCTATGATGATACCCTTATAGAGGTGAGCAAAGCTTTATCTATGGCAGAAATCGTAGAAAATCTTGGGTCTTTTGACGCTGTGGCAACAGGTCAAGGGCCGGGTTCTTATACGGGAATGCGGATGGCCTTAAGTTTAGCAAGTGCGCTAAGTCTCACGTGGAAGGTCCCTCTTTTAACCCTAAGTGCTCTTCATGGTATTAATAATGAGGAATATGTGGATTATCAAGTAATGCTTGATGCGCGCAGTGGAGGGGTCTACTTATTAGAGGAGGGTGTGCCTGTCAAGAAAAGTTTGGAAGATCTTGTCTTGAAAGAAGTAATCCTATCCCCTAAGATAGCCCCTCTACAAGCTAGACTCCCCCCCCATATACGTTTTATCGAGGCTATGCCAGAACCAGCACGTCTTTTCTCTCTATTAGAGAAAAAATTAACACAAGGAGCCTATAGCCTCGAGGGTCAGGCGGAACTTTTATATCTAGGAAGAACTTTATGAATTATCTTGTACTTGCTTATTACCTTTTTAAAGATATCAAAAACCCGCTTGAAGCAGTATCGCAACATAAGGCTTTTTTAAAGGGGCGGGATGTCTCAAGCCGTATCTATATTTCAGAGCAAGGCATTAATGGTCAGATGAGTGCAAGTAGATTAGATGCAATTGCTTATATGGAATGGCTAGTTAATCAAGAGGGTTTTGAGGAGGTGACTTTTAAAGTCCATTCCTCTTGCGAGAATGTTTTTCCTCATTTAACTGTTAAATATCGTAAACAGCTTGTAGCCATTGATCGAGAAGTTGATTTATCTAAAAGAGGGGAGTATTTAACACCGTCTGAGTGGAGAAAGGCTCTTGAAAGTAACGAAAAATTACTTCTAATCGATGTGCGCAATGATTATGAGACAGCTGTAGGTCATTTTAAGGGAGCTCTGCTTCCTCCTTGTAAAACATTTCGTGAATTCAATGGATATGCAGATGTGTTAAGCGAAAATTTTGCTCCTGATACCCGTATTTTGATGTGCTGCACGGGGGGTATTCGCTGTGAGGTTTATTCAGCAGTACTTAAAGAGAAAGGCTTTGAGGATGTATCTCAGCTTAAAGGCGGAATCATTCAGTACGGTCTAGATGAGGGAATAGCTCATTGGGAAGGTAAGCTTTTTGTATTTGACGAGCGCTTAACAATAGCACTCGATGAGCAGGAAGAGAGCGTTACAGTCGGCTCTTGTAAACATTGCAGCACGCTTGCAGATATTTACTATAACTGCGCTAATATGGACTGTAATGATCTTTTTCTTTGTTGTAAGGGATGTGCTAAAGAGCATCAAGGCTGCTGTTCAGATGCTTGTAAAAGTGCCAGCAGGTTACGCCTATTTAATGAAGAAAGTGGTCCTAAGCCATTTCGTCGCAAAGGTCAGCTTTTAGCAAAATAAAGGGCTTTTATGGTTTTTTCTACGATATTAGCAATTACTCTGTACTTCTCATTTCTTTTTATTATAGCCCTATTTTCACGAAAGCGTAAGGCTACGGCACAGGATTTTATCCTTGGGGGAAGGGGTCTTAATTATTATGTAACAGCGATGGCAGCACATAGCAGTGACATGAGTGCATGGTTATTTATGGCCTATCCAGCAGTGATTATCACCGGTGGGATATTTAATGCATGGACGGCTATAGGTCTGATTGTATGCATGTACTTAAATTGGCATTATGTCGCTCCACGCATACGAAAAGCTACAGAAAAATATAACAGTTTAACCCTATCAGCTTATTTTGAGACGCATTTTCAAGACCACAAGAGTGTTATCCGGCTAATCTCTGCTTTAGTGGCTTTCTTCTTCTTTACTATCTATATTTCCGCTGGTCTTATGGGGCTGGGGCTTCTTTTCGGTGATATTTTTCAGATCACCTATTTATGGGGTATTACTATAGGGATTTTTATTGTAGTTATTTATCCGATGATTGGAGGGTACGTGACACTTGCTTGGACCGATTTTTTTCAAGGTTTATTTCTTCTTTTTATGATAGCTATTGTCCCTATTCATAAGCTCCTAATAGCTGAGCCTGGCCATGTGGTTTTCCAGATGCTGCAGCTGAAAAGCGTTTTAAAAGAACTGTTCCCTGATCTTAGTTTAAGCACTATTGTAGGTATTTTCTTTATTGCAACAGGATGGGGGCTTGGTTATTTTGGACAGCCACATATTATCACTAAATTCATGGGAATAAAAAAAATCGAAGAGATGAATAAATCCAAATATGTGGGTATTGGATGGATGATTATTGTTCTGTTTGCAGCAACAGTCATTGGTATCATTGGCTCAGCTTCCTTCGTGGAGGGTATAAATCCAAACTTAACTTTTATTTATATGGTGAATTCTCTCTACGCACCCTTTTTTGCAGCTTTTATTCTCTGTGCTATCTTAGCAGCAGCTATTTCTGTAATGGGCTCGCAAGTTCTCATCCTCACATCGCATGTGACCGAGGACTTCTATAAAACGCTTATTCATCGAGATGCTA
Organism: Parachlamydiales bacterium; assembly: GCA_009885615.1. Taxonomy (GTDB): domain Bacteria; phylum Chlamydiota; class Chlamydiia; order Chlamydiales; family VFKH01; genus VFKH01. The sequence continues at coordinate 24,588 of VFKH01000063.1, read as the reverse complement.
CTTCTTATCAAATGATTCGCGTAGCCCGTTTTGGGATCCTCTTTTCTGCTCTTATAGCCTATTTTATAGCCTATTTCCAGATATCATCTATTTATAATCTGGTCTTTTATGCATGGGCTGGGTTGGGCTGTAGTTTTGGACCTCTTGTGCTGCTTTCTTTATTTTCCAAAAAAATCACCCGCATGGGTGCAATTGTAGGTATTTGCTTTGGGGGTATTTTTGCGGCTCTCTGGCCCCTCCTGAATGAGAACTTTCTCCCCTATTATCCAATTCCAACTATGATTCCAGGCTTTATCGGAAATATCATAGTGATATACGGGGTATCAGCTCTAGATTTACGTTACTTTAAAATAATGACCATCGAATAGCGGCTTAAAATATACTTTGAGATATTTTTATTGCAATAGGTTACCAGTAAACGCTTCCATCTAGGGATCCAGATATTTTAGACGGCCCCGTTTTCAGCCCTTTGAAGTTGCCTAGAGCGTTCTTTAAGAAGCAACAGCATTTTGTCTTGTGTTTTGTCTAAAACGACCGTTAAGCCTGGCTTAACGCCTTTCTCAGAGAGTTCGAAGGCCTTCATGGTATTACAAATGCGACCGTCGAGGCGAATGCCGATACCGCAGATGCCCGCCATATTGCCCAAATCACCAAACATGGTAAGTGTCATTTCACAGGCGGTAATTATAAATATAATCTTTTTTTTAGGATTTGCTTTTTGCAAAGCAAATATTTTATTTCCGATATAATGAATGGTAGGGATGCAGAGAGAAACTGTTTCCGGAGGTAGGAATTGATGGGCTTTTCCAATAAAGCATTGACGGCAGATGTCATTTTTGGGGTTATGGGAGCAATCTTCCGTAAAACGTCCAGAAGGACATTCAAAAGGTTTGTGGCAATAAGAGAAACCTAGGACAAGTAGGGTAGAGGGATCTCCAAGTATTTTTTTGAAAGCATCTTCATTCGAGACTCCATAAAAAAAAAGATCACCCTCCCTGTTATAAGGGATCGGGGCTAGGAGTGAACGTAGAAGGCGGCCTAGATGTTTAAAGGGATTTCTTAGAAAACCTTTTAGAATAAGACCCCCTTTATCTTCCTGGACAATCCATTTAAGACTCTTCCACTTTAAACCCTTACGTGTTTCGGGGGTGATTCCAACCATATGGGGGAGGATTTTTAACCCTTTAATAGGCATTTTTTGACGGGCTAAAAGGGCGCCCTTATCCCATTCTTCTTCATTCATAAGAAACAGTATACAGGAAAAGGCAATAAAAAAGGCTAGGCCCCCTAAGGGGCCTAGCCTTTAGACTTTCTAGAAAGTTCTACTTTTTAGTAGATTTGTGTACTTTCTTCATCTGTTACAGGTTTTGTCAAAAAGTCTGACATTAACTGTACTTTAAGACGTGCATCGCCTGGAGACATTGCTTTAGCACGAATTAAGAATTCGGCTGTTTGCTTAGGTCCAAGAGAAGCAATTGGTTTAAAGGTAACTGTCTGACCATTAACTGTACAAGCTGTTGGGCCTGAACCGCTAATTGGTTGTAGTTCTGCACTGAATAAGCCAGTAATAGATACATTCAGGTCTGGTACTACACCTTGATTGTGTACAATAACACGGTAAGTATTGCATTGACCAACACATACAGGATCTTCACAATCTGTCACACACATAGTGATACCGCAACAGCCTTTCCATACTGTACAAAGTTCTGTATCAGCACCACATCCGTCAGATGCACGGACAAGAGCTTTATTGCAGTAAGTACCACAATTTTTAGAAGTTAGTTTTATATTAAAAACCTGTTCTTCGTTAGCCCCAAGTGTACGTAGGGACCATACGGCATTGTTACCAGATACGTTAGCACCAGGAGCCATAACGATTTGTGTTCCTGCAGGAGCCACATCTGTTACAGTTACATTATGCAGGATGTTGTCACCTTCGTTTTTTATAACGATTTGGTAATCAGCATTTTTGCAAATATACTGTTCGCCAGGACCTGATTTACGAATCGATACAATCGATTTGCAAATATCTAAACAACATTCACAACCACTGCCTTCGCAGTTAGCAGAAGTTGTAGTAATTTTATTACAAACTTTAACGCAACGTGTTTTAGCTTTCACACGTACACAGAATTGTTTAGTTTCTTTAGGTTGGAGATCACCTAGAGGGAAACGAAGAACTCTTTGACCACTTGCATGCTCTACTTCCGCAGGAAGATTTTCTGTAACAAGAACATCACGTGCTACAGCTGTTCCTGTATTGGAAACTGTAATCATGAATTCTATCTCATCATCACAATTTACACGGCTAGGACCTGTTTTTTTACATGTGAGACAAGCTTGCCCCACGAAAACAGGAGCACAGATATAAGGAACTGCTGTAACTGTTGTACAGCCACATAGTTCGCCAAGTTCTGTAGCTTTAAACCATACTTTAATGACCTTAGATTGACCTTTTCTTAAAGAATCAATTGTCCAAACAGCTTCAGTAGCTCTGGAAGAAACACCACTATCAGCTCTTACAAACATAAGGCCTTTAGGTACTGATTCTGTGATAACGATGGAGGTTGCATTATCAAGAGCTGTTGCAGTCATTTCCACCGCAAATTCTTGATTGAGCTCTACAGCTTCAGGGTATCTTTTTGTAATGCGAATAAGGTCTGTGTTGATTGTTACAACATTAGAGCATCCTGACACAGCAGGAGTTTTAGGCGCACATGGCCCACAGTCAGACGGGGATGGTCCACAAGGCGTTATGGGGTGATACGAGCCAGTCTTAACTGATAAATGATTTGTTTGTTCTTTTGCTATTGCAAAAGGACTTCTTATATTACCAGAAGATGTATTGCCACAAGATGTAGGACGTACAGTTTCACAGGTAGGTGCGCAGTTTTCATACTGCATCATAGGCTGGCAGCTCGTGTTACAGCTATTGCCGCAACTGCTGCAAGCTGTCACAAATAGACTTAATGCGGCTGTTGCAGCAAAAAGAGCCATCCTGACTAGTTTACGGGGGGTTTGCATTTATAAACTCCTTACAATGGATGATTTTTTAAATTTTGGGTCTTAATATCTCTATAAATCAAGGAGCTTAAAAAGGTCTAGAGAAATTTTTATAAGTAGTCAATTATGAAAAGTCTGATTTCTCACTGTAGAATATTCTATAAATCAAAAGTAGTTAAAAAAACCCTCTTTCATAGGGTTAAAGCGGCTAAAGTCTTTGTTATTTTTCTAGCTATATTTACACAGCAAAAAAGGAGGGGCATTGGGGAAATATCCACCTGAATTGGGTGTTTCCCTCCTTAAAAGAACGGGATATCACGAGGCTTTTTTTCAGAAAGCTTTCCCAAGATCCTAGTTATATTACCACAAATAGAGTTGGGCATAGATGTGCGGTAAACTAAATACCCAAGAAGATGATCATGACAAAGGTAACAAGTAACCATCGGTATAAAACACTAAAAAAGTAGAGATCTAGAGGTAAGAAAAAGGCTGTATTAAGGCTTTTTAAGAGTCGTAGATGATCGATGGACTCAAGCCCTAGAATAAGGAGGGGTAAGGAGCTGAATAGAAAAGTCGACGAGGTTGGTTTTAGAAAATAGGGAGTTACTATTAGCATAAGAGTTTAACAAAAAAAACCTGTTAGAATTATCTATCCCAAAACTCAGGTTGTAAGAGTGCCAATAACAGGAAATACAATTGAGTAGAAAGTGCTTAAGGCTTAGCTCAGATGACCCAGATGAGAGGTTGAGTTTAGTATTTTTTCATTTTTGATAGAGGAGCTTAGCGATATTTAAAGAAGGAAATGGGTGAATTAAAAAATCTTGAGATCAAGTTCTTTAGAAAAAAAATGATCTCAAGATAGAGTTATAGCTCTTCTTGGGCTATTAATAGCAGCAAGTAGGCGCTGTGTTACAACATACTGGCTCTGGTTGTGGACAACATACTGGTTCACAAGGTTGTGAACAGCTGTTGTAATCACAAGGAGAGCAAGAATCGCCGCAACGGTTGCAGCTTACAACAGTAAGGGCAGCAACAGCTAGAACAGATAACATAGCAAATTTAAATACGTTTTTCATGGAATGACTCCTTAAAATATTTTTGCGCCCCTTTCTAGAAGGTGACGATCTCTTAATCTATATTAGAAGTGTAATAAAAGCGCTATAGTTTTTTTAGTAAAAGTAACATATCCTCAGGTAAACTGGATTCAAAATAAAGTTTATTACCATTTATCGGATGTATAAAAGAGAGCGTTTTGGCGTGTAGCATTTGTCTTTTTAGACCCCATTTACGGTTAATTCCCTCAAATCCATAAAGAGGATCTCCTAAAATAGGATGTTCTATAGAACGCATATGAACTCTAATTTGATGAGTACGCCCTGTTTTTAAGATAATCTTAATAAGAGAGGCTTCTTTAAAGAGCTTTAAAGGCTTTACATCTGTAGTAGCTAACTTTCCATTTTTAACGATTGCCATTTTTTTACGGTCCTGAGGGCTTCTTCCTATAGGTTTTTCAATAGTTTGCTCTTCAATCTGGCCAAAAATGATAGCTTCATATTCTTTAATTACTGTACGAGAAGCAAAAGCTTCCACCAGCAGGCGCTGCGAGGCAGCCGTTTTAGCAGCAACTAGTAGACCTGTTGTGTCTTTATCCAGTCGGTGCACTATTCCAGGCCGCAGGTCATTTGCCGCTTGCCTACCACAATGATAGAGCAGTGCGTTCACAAAGGTTCCTGTCCAGTTTCCGCTAGCTGGATGCACTACAAGGCCCGCTGGTTTATTAATGACCAAAAGGTGCTCATCTTCATATACAATAGAAAGAGGTATATTTTCAGGCTCAATAGAGAGGTCGGGGCTAAGAGCGAACTCTACCTCTAGAATGTCTGCTTCTGTAACGAGCTGCCTTTTTTTAAAAATTTGGCCATTTACAAGAACAAGGCCCTCTTTAATAAGTTTTTCAAAATAGCTGCGTGATTGATCAGGATATTTTTCGCTTAAGTATTTATCAAGGCGTTTCATGTGATAAAATGTTAATGACCTTGCATAGCTTTTTTTAAAGAGGCCTGATGTCTTTGCATTTGACGCAGAGTTTCCATAAAAACCCCCTTAATAAGTGCTTCTTCAAAGGGGTCTAGCTTTGGAAGTTCTTCGGTTTTTTTTTCGTGCAAGGGCTTAGGATTTAGGGTGTCGATATACATGCTATACAAGCCAAGTTTGTGGGTGAATTAAAAATAAAACGGCTTAAAGGTTTTTCACTGAGACGAACACCTTTTGCAGAGACGCCTTTTATTAGAATCTTTGTAAAATCCTGAAGTAAAGAGCTGGCTTTTAAACGGGCAGTTTTCTTAAAGAAGAGCTCAGCTTTAGGCTTTTCTTCGGATGTAAGCGCTTCAAAATTAGCCCCTTCCTCTAAAAAACGGTAGGTTTTATCTAGGATGAATTTGCTAATAATAAAACGTTTTCCTATCACATGGCCTTTAATATCTTTATAGAGAACAGAGAAAATAGTTTTTTTATCAGCAGGGCCTACAAAAACAAGTTCTTCCTTGCCAATAAAGTGTTTATCTTTAACAGAGGAAACTGTATATGAGCCATCTTTAAAGAGGAGAAGAAGTTTATCGAAGTTTGTACATTCAAAAGAATAAGCCCCACTTACTTTTGTCCCTATAAAGCCATCTTTGCTATCAACAAATATTTTGATTTTTTTAGTACTTACTTGCTTTAAATCGATGCTATGAAGAGTAGTCATTTCGGTTTTCCGAGGGAATAGATCCCCATACTTTTCGAGAAGCTTTTTAAGGTAGTCAATAGCAGTTTTTTTCAGATTTTTGAGTTTCTTCTCAACGACATCTAACTCTTTATCTGTTTTAGCAATCTCCTCAAGATTTTTACTAAGATCAAATAGAGTTATACGTCTAATTGGAACAGCTAATAGTTTTTGGCGATCATCAAATAAAGGTTCTCTATAAAGCAGGTTATGAAAGGGCAACAAGCTTTCAGCAACTGTTTGATCAATAACATCTTCACTTTTGACTATTTCTAATTTCTTATATAGGCGATTTTCAATAAATATTCTTTCCAACGTCTTGTGAAAAATTTTTTCTATCAGTTTTTGTTTATCTAATTCAAGCTCTTTTTGAATAAAAAGCATTAAGTAAGAAGCATTAACTTTCAAAATCTCTTGAATCGTTGTTTGAAGAGGGAATTTATCCTGGATGACAACGACTTGCGAGGAAAGAGAGACTTGGGCTTCTGTAAATGCGTAAAGAGCTTCTACAACTTTATCCGCATACTGACCACGAGGAAGTGTTATTTCAATTTCTACTTTATCAGAAGTATAGTCATGAATAGATTCGATTTTGATTTTACCCTTTTTAGCAGCATCATCAATGGATTCAATAAGGGACTCCGTAGTAGTACCATGGCAGATATCTCGGATGATAATATGTTTCTCATCCAAGATCTCAATACGTGCACGGAGCCTAACTTTACCCCTTCCTTGGTCATACTCAGAAGCATCCATCAGACCACCTGTAAGAAAGTCCGGGTAAATAACAATCTCTTTACCCTCTAAAATAGAGATCTCAGCTTCTAATAGTTCCTTGAAGTTATGGGGAAGAATACGTGTGGCCATACCCACTGCAATGCCTTCAGTCCCTTGCATAAGCAGAAGGGGTATTTTAGCTGGCAAGTAGATAGGTTCTTGATTACGGCTATCATAAGAGGGTATAGTAGGTGTAATTTCTGGATTGAAAAGAGTTTCTTTAGCCATTTTTGAAAGGCGTGTTTCGATATAACGGGCAGCAGCAGCGGGGTCACCTGTATAGAGGTTGCCAAAGTTCCCTTGTTTATCCATTAAATAGTTTTTATTAGCAAGATTGACTAAGGCATCAATGATTGGCCCATCACCATGTGGATGTAGAGCCATAGTTTGACCAGCCACATTTGCTACTTTATGCAGCTTCCCATCATCCATTCCATAAAGAGTGTGAAGAATCCGACGCTGAACGGGCTTGAGGCCATCCACAATATTGGGAATTGCCCTATCAAGAATAACATAGGAAGCGTACTGCAAGAAGTAATCTTGCATTTGGTCTTTAAGATCAGCCATTAGAAGTGCTTTCTTCCACTATTAAATGTTTCATAATAAACTCTTTACGCTCAGATGTATTTTTTCCCATATAAAATTCTAAAGTTGGCTTAACATCCGAAAAAGCCCCTATTTTTACTTGATTTAAGCGCATTTCAGGTCCAATAAAAGGTTTAAACTCATGAGGGGAAATCTCACCTAGACCTTTAAAGCGTGTAATCTCTAAAGAAGAAGATTTTAGTTTATCCATAGCTTTTTGACGCTCGTCTTCCGAGTAGCAATAAAGTGTTTTGTCTTTATTGCGCACTTTAAAAAGAGGCGTTTGTAGAATAAAGAGATGACCACCTTTCACCAGTGGTTCGAAGTAGGTAAGAAAGAATGTCATAAGTAAATTTCTAATATGCATGCCATCAACATCGGCATCTGTTGCTAAGATTACTTTTTGATAGCGTAGACCGGAGAGATCATCTTCGATATTGAGGGCCTTCATCAAGTTATACATCTCTTCATTTTTATAAAGCTGGTCTTGCTTCATGCCATAAACATTTAAAGGTTTACCTCTTAGAGAGAATACGGCCTGTATAAGTGGATTGCGAGAGGAGATAATAGAGGCGCTTGCTGAATCACCTTCTGTCAAGAAAATCATTGTTTCAGCACTATGGAGGTTGTCATCTGTCAGGTGAAATTTACAATCGCGGAGTTTAGGAATCTTAAAGCTGATTTTTTTCTGTTTCTCCGCAGCCTCTTTCTTAACAGAAGCTAGTTCTTTTCTTAGCTTCTCATTAAAAGTGATCCGTTCGATAAGTGTGGAGGATCTTTTTGGATCCTCATACAGCATTTTTAAAAGGACTTCCTTAATTTGACCTACAAGAGTGCTACGAATATCGGTGTTTCCAAGCTTATTCTTTGTTTGGGATTCAAAGATCGGATCTTTAACTTTAATACTAACAGCTCCGAAAATGCCCTCACGCACATCAAGGCCCTGAAAACTTTTTTTGGAATATTCATTTACTGCCTTTAAGATGGCTTCTTTAAAAGCTGTAAGATGAGTGCCCCCATCAGCTGTATACTGGCCATTCACAAAGGAATAATAATTTTCACCGTAGCTATTAGTGTGCAGTAACGAGAAGTCAAATGTTTTAGAAGTATGATTAAAAGGCTCATAGAGACGCTCATCCTTAACCTCACTATCTAGTAAGTCCAGAAGACCATTTTCAGAAAAGATCTTTTGATTATTAAAATCCAGTGTTAGCCCATGATTTAAATAAGCATAATGCCAGAGCCTTTTAATAATATATTCTTCTTCAAACTGGAATTTTTTAAAGATTTGCGTATCCGGAATAAATTGAATTAAGGTCCCGTCAGGTTCCTTGCTTCGAGTCTGTTTTTCTTTGATGAGAAGGCCTCTTTCAAAGTGAGCTTCTTGACATTTTCCTTCCCGAAAGCTCATTACAGTAAAATGAGAAGAGAGGGCGTTAACGGCTTTAAGACCAACACCATTAAGGCCGACAGAGAACTGAAAGACATCATCATTATACTTAGCACCTGTATTAATACGACTTACACAGTCAATAACTTTACCAAGAGGGATACCACGGCCAAAGTCACGTACTTTGATTTGACTCAGAGCTTTATCTAAAGTGATCTGAATGCCCTTTCCATGGCCCATGATAAATTCATCGATGCTATTATCAATAGATTCTTTTAAAAGAATGTAAATACCATCATCAGGATTTGATCCATCACCTAGTCTGCCGATGTACATACCTGAGCGTAATCTAATATGAGTCAGTGCATCCAGGGTCTGAATGGACTCTTCGCTATACTCTTTTGCCATGATTTCCGCAGTATGCCAAGGAAAGATGAACACTTCAAGTATTAATCTTCGGAGCAAATAATAAGCTTGAAGCTCATATCTAAAAAAGCTAAAACATAGGTATGCAAATTGCAGTCCTTGGTATTAATTATAAATGTGCAGATGTTTCTCTAAGGGAGAAAATTGCGAAATACTTAGCATTAGCTCATGATTTTCCACATGTGATGCTAACGACTTGTAATCGTTGTGAGATATATTATAGTACTAGTGATCTATCCGGTACGCATAGCGAGCTTTTAGGTCTCTTAAAGGGATCTATTTATAGTGAGTTCGAACATAGACTTTATGCTTATTTTAATACTGACTGTTTTGTGCACTTGGCAAAGGTCACAGCGGGGCTTGATAGCGCCATCCGGGGTGAGACGGAAATTCAGGGGCAAGTAAAAGTTGCATATGAAAGATCCATTCTTGCTAAAACAGCTTCCTTAGAACTGCACTTTCTTTTTCAAAAAGCTCTTCATTTAGCTAAGTACGTGCGTACAACAATGCCACTTAGCGGAGATCTTCTCAAAGAAGTAGTACTTGATCTCTGCTATCCCTATAGGGATAAGAAAATTCTTTTTATTGGGCTTTCAGAGATTAATAGACCCCTTATAAGAGCTTGTAAAAAAGATTCAGAGGTTTTTCTTATGAATCGAAGTAATGAAAAATCGGTAATTTTTGCTAAGGAAGAGGGCATTTATTCAATACCGTGGGGCTCTTTTAAAGGCTACGATGTTCTTATTTTTGGAACCTCTGCTGGTAAATGGCTTATGAGATCTTATGATTTTGATAAACAAAGCCTTATACTAGATCTGAGTGTTCCTCGTAATGTGGATCCAACTCTTATACAGGTTGTAAATCTTATAAATATTGATCAAATTAATGCAATAGCGGCCAGCAAAACCCATTTCATTCATCCAAGAGAAGAGCTCATTGCAGCTTTAAGTCTGCAATATATAGAGGCTTTTCGTAAGCGCCGTATTGCCAAGCTACAGTTTAGCGAAGAAGTATTTGTTGGTTAGAAATCTGCATGGCCAGGAGATCTGGGGAATGGAATAATATCACGGATATTTTCCATACCAGTAGCAAAGAGAACAAGACGTTCAAAGCCAGCACCAAAGCCTGCATGAGGAACAGAGCCAAAGCGACGTAAATCCAGGTACCACCAATAAGATTCTTCTGAAAGATTACTCTCATGAAGACGATTTTGAAGAACGTCTAGACGTTCTTCGCGCTGACTACCTCCAATAATTTCTCCAATTTTCGGCACAAGGATATCCATAGCAGCAACTGTCTTTCCATCGGTATTTTGACGCATATAAAAGGACTTAATATCTTTTGGGTAGTCAGTCAGAATAACGGGTTTTTTAAAATGCTCTTCAGCTAAGTAGCGTTCATGTTCTGATTGTAGATCAGTACCCCATTCGACTGGAAATTCAAAAATTCTACTAGAGCATTTGAGAATATCAATAGCTTCAGTATAAGTAAGCCTTGCGAAGTCATGAGAGACAACATTCTCAAGTCGGTGGATAAGCCCTTTTTCTATAAATTCATCAAAGAATTTAAGGTCTTCCATATGCTCTTCAAGAAGATGTTGCAGGGTGAATTTAAGATAAGATTCAGCAATGTCCATGTTATCTTTTAGATCTGCAAAAGCCATTTCGGGCTCAATCATCCAGAATTCAGCAAGATGACGTGAGGTGTTGGAGTTCTCAGCTCTAAAAGTTGGTCCAAAGGTATAGATATCGGATAATGCTGTGGCAAAGGCTTCACCATTAAGTTGTCCTGAGACCGTCAGGTAAGTTTCTTTGCCAAAAAAATCTTTGGAAAAATTTTTCTCCCCAGCAGGAAGTGTTGAAACGCGAAACATTTGTCCAGCTCCTTCGCAGTCAGAAGCTGTTATAATAGGAGTGTGAACATATAAAAATCCGCGCTCTTGAAAAAATCGATGTGTGGAATAAGCCAAAGCATTACGAATACGGGCAACAGCTCCCTGTGTATTTGTACGAGGTCTTAAGTGAGATATCGTACGTAAAAACTCAAAAGAGTGGCGCTTTTTTTGCAGAGGATAAGATTCTGGATCTGCAAGACCAATTAATGTGAGGTTATAAGCATGCAGTTCTACAGGTTGCTTAACACCTGGACTTTTTGTAATAAGGCCTGTAACTGCAATACTGGCACCTGTTGTCAAATTATCTGGACAGCTATTATTTAAAACAACTTGGAGGTTTGATAATATTGAGCCATCATTAACTTCAATGAAGGAAAAATTCTTTTGACTGCGAACTGTCCGTACCCATCCTTTAACGGTCACTTCTTGTCCAAGAAGGTCGGTGCTTTTTTTGAAAATTTCTTTAATTTTTATACGTGTCATATATTCCTTAAAATGAGCGAAGTAGAGATATTTCCTTTTTCCAAAGGAGAGGACCTCCGGGTGTTTCTAAATATTTGGGGATATGCCTAGTTCGAGGGTCATTCATAAGAAGCTTAAAGCATTCCAGGCCAACTTTCCCCTCACCCAGAGATGCATGACGATCAATATGGGAGTTCAAATCCCCTTTAGAGTCGTTTAGATGAAAAGCTTTTAAATATTTAAGGCCGATAATGCGATCAAATTCTTCTATTGTTTTATCAAAGGAGCATTTATCGCGTAAGTCATAGCCAGCTGCAAAAATATGACAGGTATCAAGGCAAATACCTAGAGGAATAAGTTCTCCAGCTTTATTTAAGATTTCACGAAGTTCTTCAAAAGAACTTCCTATAGAGGATCCTTGACCAGCTGTTGTTTCCAGTAAAACCATTAAGTTACCCTTATCTAAAAGAGGGGCCATGCTCATTAGACTATGGTTAATACGCGCAATACAGTCGCCAGGCGAGTCTTTTAAAGCAGCACCTGGATGGACATTAAGAAAGCGTAATTTAAGGGTTTGGCAGCGTTTGATTTCATCTTTAAAAGTATTAAGACTTTTTTCTAAGTTCCCAGGGTCAGGGCAACCTAAATTAATAAGATAGCTTGCATGGCTCATAATCTCCTGAATACCAGTTAGTTCTAAAGCTTTAAGCCAGGAGACTAGAGCTTCGTCACTTAGAGGTTTTGCATGCCACTGCCTTTGGTTGGCAGTAAAAAGTTGAATGGTTGTGGCGCCAATCTCCCTGCCCTCGAGCAGTGCATTATGGACACCTCCAGCCGCGGATGTATGGGCGCCGATAAGAAGAGGGTCGTACATAGCAAAATTCCTAGTAGAAAAACTTTCAGTATTCCATATACAATACCTCAATCATGGAAAAAGACACAAGCCGCACCATTGTCAAACAAGCCGTTCGCTTTTTTTCGGGGACGATAATTAGTCGTATAACGGGCTTGCTTCGGGATATAACCATGGCAGCTTGTTTTGGAACAACACCTTCCGTCGCTGCCTTTATGATAGCCTTTCGTTTGACAAATTTACTTAGAAGGGTACTGGGTGAGGGGGCAATGCAATCAGCTCTTATTCCTTATTTAGAGTCGCTTAAGAAAAAAAATATAGCGCAAGCATATAAGTTTTTTAGAGACCTAATACTTATAATAACCCTTTTTCTTATGGGAGTTATTTTATGCATAGAAATAGGGTGCGCATTATGGCTCTCTTTCTCCCCACCTACATCTAATTGGAAAGATGTCATTGTTCTAACAATGCTATCTTTGCCTGCCCTTTTATTTATATGTCTATATGGACTTTTTAGCTCATTTTTACAATGTGAAAAGAGATTTTTTCTACCAGGTATTGCTCCAGTATTCTTTAATATAGTCTGGATTGGAGCCGCTTTTATGCTGAAAGATTTACCTTCGATGGAGGCTATGAAGGGGCTCTCCATTTCACTCATTGTAGCTTATGGGATGCAATGGCTGTGCATCAGTGGTCCAGTTTTTGCACGTTTATCTGAGCATATAGTCTCCTGGCGAATGAAATTAGAAATAGAACCAGTTAAAAGGCTCTTTAAGCCTCTTGTTTTCACCATTTTAGGAGTGAGCGCGGGACAAGTTAATAGCAGTTTAGATCCCTTATTTGCCCGCATTGCAGATTTAGATGGGCCGGTTTATCTTTGGTATGCCATCCGGGTACAACAATTGCCCCTCGCTCTTTTTGGCATAGCTGTTGCGAGTGCTTTATTGCCAACCCTCTCTAGATTAGCGGATCAAGACGATAATACTTATTATAAAAAAGTAATTTCTGGAGCGATCCATAAAACGGTACTTTTCATGATTCCTTTGACATTTCTAATGATAAGTCTGGGCACGAGTATTCTCAATATATTATTTGGACATGGGGATTTTAAGGACGAAGCTCTTGTTCAAAGCACATGGTGTTTGTGGGGATATATGCTAGGCCTTTTACCTATGACAATTGTGCTTCTTTATGCAACAGTTTTCTATGCACAGAAAAATTTTAGAGCGCCTTTAAAAGCCTCTTTATTATCTATGGGTGTTAATGCGGGCTTAAATACTTTTTTTGTATTTGCTCTTAGTTGGGGTGCAGCAAGCATAGCCTTTGCTACAAGTATTGCAGCTTTTATCAATCAATTTATATTGGGGGCCCTATTAAAGAAAAAAGGGCTTTCGCCTTATTTTAGAGATTTTATAAAGCAACTTACTTCCATAGTAATTGCAAGTCTAGCCGCAGCTACAACCACAATATATATAGGATTTAAATGGCTGGGAGATCCTACATTACTTATAGTAGGCAATAAAAAAGCCGTGTATAATCACGGCTTTTTTAATCAATTACGCACCCTATCTTTAGAAGCTTTTATCTTCTTGACTATAGGGTTTATTGCTTGGGTAGTTAGTTCGTATGCGCTAAGAAGTCGCAAATCATAGGTAGATTAATTTCTATAGGGAAGGGCACCTGATCAAAGGAGGGCAGTGATGTTAATTGAGCTGCAAATTTACCTTCAATTTCTGTAATATAAGAGGGAATCTCACGATTTGATTCGAGGGCTTTTTGAAGAATGGGCATCTTGTGGGAAGCTTCTTTTAAAGAGATCGTTTGTCCTGGGACTACTTGGTACGAACGAATATCTACTTTTTTGCCGTTTACGAGAACGTGGCCATGGGCTACGAGCTGTTGAGCTGAAAAAATAGAGGGGGCTAGCTTCATACGATATACAAGATTGTCTAGGCGACATTCGAGTATAGCGATCAAATTGTCGGGTGTATTTCCAATTTTGCTAACAGCTTTTTTGTAACAACGAACAAGTTGTTTTTGAGAGAGCATCCCATAAACAGCACGTAATTTTTGTTTTTCTTCGAGCTGGATACCAAAATCCGATTTCTTTCTGTGACGAGCACCGTGTTGACCGGGTGGGTTTTGTTTGTGCAAAAGAGGATTGCGTGCGCGACTAAAAATATTGACGCCAAAACGTCTAGCAATGCGATTTTTCGGGCCTGTATAGCGAGCCATTATTTCTCCTAAGAGTCTATTAAATAAGAAAGAATATTAATTGGAGAAAGAGATTTTAATCAAGGACCATTTTTCTGTGCCTATAATAAGCCCTCTTGCTCATTAATGAAATATTCGGTTAGAATAAGTGAATAGTTTTCATTTTTTAATGTAGGATATCAAGGTTAATGAGCACCGTTAAAGTTCGTATGGGAGAATCCCTAGATAAAGCGCTGCGCGCACTCAAGAAAAAATTAGATAAAGAAGGTGTTATGAAGGCGGCTAAAGCGCACCGTTTCTATGATAAACCTTCTGTTAAAGAACGCGCAAAAGCAAAAGCTGCTCTAAAGTATAAACGCTAAATAATATTTTTACGGATTTATGTCTAATTACTATGAGGTACTAGGGATTTCCAAAACAGCTAGCGCTGAGGAGATCAAGAAAGCCTATCGAAAAAAGGCTTTACAACATCACCCGGATAAGAATCAAGGGGATCCTAAGGCAGAGAAATCTTTTAAAGAGATCTCCGAAGCCTATGAAGTTCTGAGCAATACCCAAAAGAAAGATGTTTACGACCGTTATGGCGAGGAAGGCTTGAAAGGGGGCGCAGGCATGGGGGGACACCAGGGAGGTTACTCTTCTATGGATGAAGCCTTAAGAACTTTTATGGGTGCATTTGGTGGTGGTGGCGGTGGTGGTGGCAACGAATCTATTTTTGAATCTTTTTTTGGAGGAGGAAACGCTCCTTCTAGAGGAGGAGCTCAGGCTGGATCTAGTAAAAAGGTTACTATTACACTGAGTTTTGAAGAGGCCGCTTGTGGTACCGAGAAAGAAATAGCTATTTCCACTTATCAGCCATGTGCTTCCTGTAAAGGACGCGGTTCTGCCACTGCTGAGGGTCTCAAGAATTGCAAGCGCTGTCAAGGCTCAGGTCAGGTAGTGCAAAATCGCGGGTTCTTTAGCATGTCTACAACTTGTCCAGATTGTCATGGGGAGGGTAAGATCATAACCAATCCATGTAAAGATTGTTCAGGTAGTGGTCGTTTTAAAGACAAAAGGAAAGTAAAAGTTACAATTCCACCAGGCGTTGACACAGGGATGCGTTTGCGTATGGCGGGTCTGGGTGATGCAGGTGAATCCGGCGGACCTTCCGGGGATTTATATGTAATTATGGATGTGCAACCACATCCCTTTCTCAAAAGACAAGATGATGATATTACTATCCTTATGCCCATTACTATTACGGAAGCAGCTCTGGGGTGTAAAAAGGAAATCCCTACCCTGAGCGGAGGGGTTTGTCGTTTAACTATTCCTGAAGGGACACAGAGCGGTAAAGTATTGCGTATCAGAGGAGAGGGCATCCAAAACGTGCATGCTCAAGGCAAAGGAGATTTGTTGGTGACTTTACTCGTTGAAACACCGGAAAAATTAACAGAAAAACAGAAAGAGCTGCTTAGAGCATTTGCGGGAATAGAAAATCCATCTAATTTTCCTGCAAGGCGGTCATTTTGGGAGAAGTTGAAATCTTTTTTTCCTACTGCCTCTTCATGTTAAGGGGCTTCAGATAAATGGTTTCTAAAGAAAAGATTATTGGAATCCTCAGGTTTATGCTCATATCTCGTCTTACAGATGAGAAGATGGGCAAGTTAGTACGTCAAAATAAGGGCGCAACTTTTCAGTTATCTGCTGCAGGCCACGAAATGGCGGGTGTGGTAGCGGCTCAAAATCTTATTCCAGGTAAAGATTGGGGGCTGCCCTATTATCGAGATCAACCGTTTGTCGTAGGACTTGGAGGAGATCTTGTTGAAATTTTTGGAGCTTTTTTAGCGCGTAAAACGCAGCATCATTCGGCTGGTCGTATGATGCCTGGTCATTTTTCCTGTAAACCCTTAAGAATACCCTGTCAGTCAAGCGTTGTCGGAGCTCAGTATTTACAAGCCGTTGGGTTGGCCTTAAGCCGCAAACTCGTTGGAGCAGCAGATATAGTCTATGTTTCAGGGGGTGAGGGGTCTACTTCTCAAGGTGATTTTCATGAAGCCCTGAATTTTGCAGCTCTCCATCAGCTATCTGTTATTTTTTCTATCCACGATAATGGTTTGGCTATTTCTGTTCCAGTACATGAACAAACAGCAGGGGGAAGTATTATCTCTGTAGCAAAAGGTCATGTAGGAATAGCTGTTTTCGAGGCAGATAGCACAGATTTTATAAGTTTAAATAAAGCTTTTTCCGAGGCAGCTGAAAGAGGGCGCTCAGGAAAAGGACCCTCTGTTGTTGTTACTAAAATGCCTCGGCTTGCAGCCCATAGCAGCAGTGACGACCCTTTAAAGTACAGAAAAAAAGAGGAATTAGAAGAGGATAAGGCCAAGGATCCTTTAGTTGCTATGAGGGCCTTTGTCTTAAAGAGTGAGCTCTTAGATCCCGAAGAAATAATACAATTAGAGAAACAATGTTTTCAGGAAGTAGAGGAAGCTGCAGCCAAAGCGGATTTATTACCTTATTCAGATAGTGAGAGTGCTTTAGATAATATTTACGCCCCCTTTAGTCGGAAAGAGACAGTTCTCACACCTCTTAGTCAAGAAAAAATTGTGATGATGGATGCTATTAATCACGCCCTTGATGAAGAAATGGCAACGGATCCAGGTATGATTGTCTTCGGCGAGGATGTGGCGCGTGGGAAGGGAGGGGTATTTGGTATTACGAAAAACCTAACAGATAAATATGGGCAGTGGCGCTGCTTTAATACTCCGCTTGCTGAATCTACAATTATTGGGGTCTCTATTGGTATGGCACTCGATGGTTCCCATAGACCCGTTGCTGAAATTCAATTTGCAGATTATATTTGGACAGGTATTAACCAGCTCTTTAATCAGCTTTCTAGCTACTATTATCGCTCGAATGGAGAATGGAACTGTCCCGTTGTTATTCGCATGCCAACAGGAGGATACATTCAAGGGGGTCCCTATCATTCACAAAATATTGAAGGATTTTTAAGTCACTGCCCAGGTTTAATGATTGCTTATCCAAGTAATGCCGCTGATGCTAAAGGTCTTTTAAAATGGGCTATACGCAGCCCTAATCCTGTTATTTTCCTTGAGCACAAAGCCCTTTATCGCCAACAAAGATTTTCCGCACGCCCTGAGCCTGATGCAGACTATATTTTACCATTTGGTAAGGCTGCTATTGTACGTCCAGGAACAGATATTACTTTGGTTACTTGGGGAATGATGGTGCTGTATGCAGTCGATGCTGCTGAAAAGTTAGCAGCTGAAAACATATCTATCGAGGTTCTTGATTTACGTACGATTAGTCCCCTTGATAAAGAGGCTATACTTATTTCGGTACAGAAAACGGGTAAGGTACTAATACTTCACGAAGCTGCCAAAACATCTGGTTTTGGTGCGGAGATTGCTGCGCTTATTGCTGAAAAGGCCTTCGAATATTTAGATGCACCCCTTGTGCGTATGGGTGCAGAAGATACTCCTGTTCCTTATTCTAAGATTTTAGAAAATCGCGTGCTTCCTCAACCCTCTCGAATTGAAGCAGAATTAAAAAAATTAGCACAATATTAAGACTTATCTTCCTAAAAAAGAGCTGGATAAATTATATATAAAAGATAGCATATCTAATTTCTAAGAATAGCAGAAAGAAAAAATATAAGAATATAGTCAAGCTATTTTTAAAAGTGATGTTATCAGAAGGGGCCGGAATGGGAAAGATTACATTCGAATCAGAAAATACTAAGGTCAATCCTCAGCACATTTCAACGGCTACTGCCAGTGAAGGAAGGTCTCTAAAATCTCTAGCTTATTTTATTCCAACAATTTCATTTAGCCAATGTTCACCAAGTTCACGACAATTACTCGAAAGATGGACGATTCTGCGTGTCACAATTTTTGTAGGATATCCTTTAGGTCATGTTATGATAAGGGTTCATGGTGTTGCACATAGACACATACCATAACAATAATCTAGATAAATTAAATCTAACAGAGCTCTCTAGTAAATCCAATACATGACTTAAAAATTGTGGAAGTCAGGAGTACGTAGCTTTATCTTAGGAACATAATCAGACCCATGAGGGCCATAATAATGTCTTCAATGAGAGTTACGGTTGTAAGAGGTACTTGTAAAAGAGTGCCAAGGCAGCTGCAAGTAAGGCGCTTTTTCTGACCTAAGGCCTGGATAACACCGAGTGAGGAAAAGCTCATAAGAATAAAGGTGAATGCGTAGAGTGCCGGAAGCTCTTTTCCAGCAAGGTAGCCAAGACCTAGAATTAGTTCAAGAAAAGGGTATATAAGTCCATAGGAACGGAAACGTTTGGCCAATAAGTCGTATTCTGCATAACTCGCTTGGAAACCACGTAGATCGAGAAGTTTAAAACCGGAGAAAACAAGGAAAAAGCCAGCCATAAAGCTCGTTGCTGCAGTATTAATTGCCAGGGGCAAAGAGGTTTCTTTCGAAGCAATTACAAAAGAAGCTGCTGTAATAAGTAGAAGTATAAGTAAGAGTGGCCAATAAGAGAGATGTTTGACTTTACGCGGTGACATGAAAGACCTCACTAAGTTTATCTTGATAGGCAATGGATACTTGTAGATTTTGAATGCGGCTTTGCAGAGTATTATAAAGGGTGGAAAGCGCTTTTTCGTGGCTATTACATTCACTGGAAAGATGTGCTAAATAGATCCTTGTAAGCCCCTCATGTAAAAGCCGTGATACCAGAAGAGAGGCTTCTTCGTTAGAGAGGTGTCCGCTGCGGCTAAGAACCCTTTGTTTATAGATAGCAGGTCTGGAACTTGCATGGACCATAGAAGGCTCGTGATTAGATTCTAGGTAGAGCAGATTTGAACCGCGTAGGTGATGTTCAACAAGTGTTGTTGCAAAGCCAAGGTCTGTGCAAACACCGATTTTTAAGCCATTAATTTTAAAAGTGAAGGCTACAGGGTCTATAGTATCATGCTGGATGCTAAAAGGAAGAACTTCAAGGCCTTGGAAATGAAAGGGCTCATCGGTTGTAAAAAGTTTAAAGCGTGGACAGATGTCTAGTTCATGAGAAAGAGCTTTTGCCGTAGCACTATTTGTAATAACAGGAACATCTTTTAACTTTAAAAGCCCAGGAAGACCTTGGATATGATCACCATGTTCATGGCTTATAAAAATAGCATCAATAGTTTTATAAGAGACCCCAATTTCATTAAGTCTTTGGAGGGTTATTTTAGCACTTAAGCCCACATCAATAAGAATACGAGCATGGGGAGTACCCAGATAAATGCAGTTACCTTTTGATCCGGAGGCCAAGGGGCAAAAAGTAATCATAGGTAGACCATCATATTATCATAGGCAAGTTGGATAGAGCAGTCATAGGAACAGTCTACCATAATTTGATGGGCAAGCTGTTGTTTCATATGGAGTTCGGTATCTGTAGAAGAGGGGTCATGGTGAGTAATTATCCAGTTTTTAGTACCAGTATTTTTAACAAAAACAGCTGCATTAGATAAGGAGGAGTGGCCCCAGCCAACCTTTGTGCGGTAATCTTGTGGTAGGTACTGTGCTTCATGGATGAGGAGATCAACACCTTTAAAGAATTCAATTAACTCCTTATCTGCAATAAGAATGGGGTTATTAATATCGATCCCTTTGGGATGCCCATGATAACCAATCATAACTTCATTGTCAGTAACATAACCGATTTTTTTATCGGCGATTTCGATTTTAAAACAGAGAGTTGCGCCTGGATGGCAGGCATAGGCCGCCGAAATTTTGACAGAACCAATGGATAAAGGCTCATCATTATTAAAATCGTGAAAGGATATTTTTGCTTGCATTTCAGTGAGCTTTATGGGGAAGTAGTCACTATCAAGCATACCTTTAAAGAGATCTTCTAAATGACTTCCAAAACCTTTAGGTCCATGAATGTGGATCTCAAACTGATGCGAGTAAGCAGGGGTGAAAAAAGGAAATCCTAAAATATGGTCCCAATGTGTATGGCCAATGATAAGATGTACTTCTTTAAAACGCCTATGCATAACCTCGGCACCCAACTCACGAATACCCGTGCCAGCATCAATAATAATAATAGTATCGGGATGGCTAATTTCAAGACAGGGTGTATTACCACCAAAAAATGAGTAATCTGCTCCAGCAACAGGGGTAGATCCTCTTGTACCCCAGAATTTAATATAAGATACATTTGAAGGGACAGTCGGATTATAATTTTCGATAGAGTTAATGGCATTTAGGTTATGAAGAGGAAAGGGTGCTGGCTCTAGTTTTCCTTCAAAATAGCGCTGTATAATACGGTGAATAGTGGCTATCGAAAATGGCTTAATAAGATAGTAGGCCGCGCCCTGCTCAAGCGCTATGCGGTAATCCTGAATAAGAGCGCGCCAAGTAGAAAGAATAACACCTATCTTTGGGCCCTCGGGAAGGGCTTTTATTTTTTTAAGGACTTCAATGCCATGTAGATGAGGGGTAAGCTGATCGATGATAACAAGTTGTGGATGGAATTCCCCTACTAGAGCCAAGCCTTCTCTACCACTTTTAGTAAATAAAACTTCAAAGGAGCCTTCGAGAGCTTCTTTAAGAATTTTTTGTACAGGCTCTGAGTTTTCAATAATAAGGATACGTTTCTTCATTCTATAATATCCTCTTGCAAAGCTGCTTTAAAAACAAGAACCTTACGAGGTCTAGCTCCCTCTTGAGGACTAATAATACCTCTTGACTCAAGTTGATCCATGAGACTTGCAGCACGTGCATAACCAATCTTTAATTTTCTTTGTAAAAAAGTTGTTGAAGCATTGCCAGTTGATTGGACAATTTGTAAGGCCTCAAGATACAGAGAATCTGTATCCTCTTCATCTATAGCTTGTAGGAAATCTTCAGGAATGAAGTTATCAAAAGAAGGAATAAGATAGGAGGGGCCGCGTTGTTTGCCAATAAAATCAATAACACGGTTAATGTCTTCATCACGAATAAAAGCCCCTTGCGCTCTTGTTAGAAGGGATGTTCCTGGAGGAAGAAAGAGCATATCACCGTTACCTAGCAATGTTTCTGCCCCAATCTCATCCAGAATAATCTGGCTGTTAATACGATTAGCGACTTTAAAAGCAATACGTGTAGGGAAGTTGGCTTTAATAAGGCCTGTAATTACTTCACGAGAAGGTCTTTGTGTAGCAAGGATAAGATGAATGCCCACAGCACGTGCCATTTGGGCAATACGTGTAATAGGCATCTCTATCTCTCCAGCGGCCGCTATCATTAAGTCAGCCATCTCATCTATGATGGCGACAATATAAGGCATTGTTTCAGGGATCTCCACATGGAGGCCCTCCGGCTTGCTTCGATTTTCACGATTATTGAAACCTAAGATATTACGATATCCGGTGACTTTTAGAATTTCATAACGCTTTTCCATCTCTCTTACAAGCCAATGTAGTGCTGCTGCTGCACCTTTTGCTTCAGTTATAACTGGAGCTATCATATGGGGTAAGTTACTATAAGCTGTGAGTTCCACTTTTTTAGGATCTACCATCAATAGACGGATCGTATCGGGTCCGGCACTCATCAAAATAGACATGACTAGTGTATTAATACATACAGATTTTCCTGAACCTGTTGCCCCTGCAATAATACAGTGAGGCATCTTAGTAAGATCACAGGTCACCTCTTCACCACTAACAGCTTTTCCGAGTAAAACAGGTATTTGAAAAGCCTTTCCTGACTGACGGTAGGCTTCTAACATCTCTTTAAAGCCTACTTCTTGAGGACGGGGGCTTGGAATTTCAATGCCTACAAAAGCTTTACCTGGAATAGGAGCTATAATACGCAGTGATTTAGCCTGCATATTAAGAGCGATATCATTCTCTAATGCCTTAATCTTTTGAACTTTAACACCCACAGCCGGCTGAACTTCAAAAGATACAATTGTAGGACCACAGCTAATTTGACCCACTTGAGCCTCTATACCAAAACTTAGTAAAGTTTCTTCTAAAATACGTGCTTGCTGTTGAAGTTCCTTGTGTAATAATGAAGTATCGAATTTTGCTATATCTGTTAAAAGGGATAGTGGGGGCAATACATAATCACCGGCTTTGCCTGGATTGGGAATAGGGGATGCCTTAGAAAAAGAGGAATAAGAGGGTTCTTTAAGTTTTGGTTGAAGCTCACCCATGACGGCTATTTTTAATTTAGCCGTTAATGAGGGGAGTGTAGAGGTTAAGGGTCTTTTGAGAGGATCTGCAGTTATTTCTTTAGTTATTGTTTTTCTTATCGATTTTTCAAAAACAGGGATAACCATTTTGTTCTTCAAGCGTTCTTTAAGAAGTTGGATTTTTTGGATGCAAAAGTGAGCAGGCTTCCAGGCGGTTAACTCGAGACCTGCAGCTAGAGCTATAGCTGTAAAAACAAGAAAGGTTCCAGTATTGCTTAAAAGTCTTTGCAGATTTAGAAAAGGGAGATCATGCAAGATATAATAGGAGGGAATCCCGCCTAAATTATAACGTAGAGTCTTCGGGGCAATCAGTTCTTTTATCACGCTATTACCAGCAAGAGCTGCAATAGTCGGGGCTGTTTCAGCAATGAGATTTAAAAGAAGAGTGGTAGAAAAAAGAATAAGAGTAAATAAAAGGACTTTAAAAGGGAGATCTTCGAGAAAATTTTGGGAAAGCCATTTAAGAGAGAGTAGGAAAAGGCCTGTTAAAAGCAGGTAACTAGCAAGGCCAAAACTAAAGCGCAAAAACCAAGCAATACCATGACCAATAAGTCCAAGAAAATTACTATCGCTGCTTTCCGGTGTAAAACTTATCAACCCTAAAAAGGCCAAGAGGGTGGCTATCAGAACTAATAGCCCTAATAATTCCTTAGAAATCACATCCTGTAAGTTGCGGTTTTTTGCCATAATATTATCATGTTAGTATAAGAGTTATAATCCCTACAATCGCGCAATAAACAGCGAAGGGTTTTAAACTCACTTTTTTAAAAAGGATAAGAACCCCTCTTAACATAAAGCTTCCCACTGTAAAAGAGATAACAAAACCCACAATATAGATAAAGAAAGGAAGATTTTTTCCGGGGTCTTTTTCTAAGATAATCTTGCCGCCTTCTAGAGCAAGGCCTCCTAAAATAGTCGGAATTGCTAATAAAAAAGAAAATTTAGCAGCTTTTACCCGTTCCCACCCAAGGAATCTGGCCATGGCAATCGTCATACCACTACGAGAAATACCGGGAAGCAGAGCCACTCCTTGAGCAATGCCGATTAAGAGAGCTGTTAACTTATTACTGATGCTTCTTTTACGACTAAAGTATTCACCGCAAAAAAGGAGAAGGCTAGTTACCAAAAAGAAATAACCTAAGATATGCGGTGTGGCATAGATATTTTTAATACTTTTGATTGCAAAAACAAGAGGAAAGAGGGGAAGTATAGCAATAACTAGCATCCAAAACATTTCTTTATCCTGGAAAACCTTCCAGATTTCTTTTCTGAGAATGAGTAAAATAGAAAAAAGAGTTCCCCCATGGCAGACAAGATCAAAAAAAAGAAAGTCACCTTTTAGGTCAAAGAAGGTTTCTAGTAGTTTAAGGTGTCCAGAAGAGCTAATTGGCAGAAATTCGGTAAGTCCTTGTAAAAGACTGATTAAAACAGCTTGAAAAAGAGACATAATATACCTAATAAGAAAAAGTGGGCGATCGACGGGATTCGAACCCGCGACATTTGGAACCACAATCCAACGCTCTAACCAACTGAGCTACGACCGCCAAATAAGGCGTTCATTGTCCTGGAAGGCTTATGTTTTTGTCAATCATTCAAAATAACTTGATGGGAAAGCACTTAAGCTATTACAAACATGAAAAATAGGGTTGTATAAGATATATTATGCACAAGTTATTTAAGAGGTGAATCTCTTTTTTGTGATAGGTTATCGATTTTTTATGCAGTTTAAAAAAAAGAACGATTTTACCAAAAGAGGGTCTGACTTGGGTTAAGCTTTACGCGACAACTACGCTTACACAGGGGGATCTAAATATTGCTTAAGCAACATATCTGGAAAAGTGTTACGCTCGCTCAGTGCCCCTAGCGGGTAGTTCGTATGACTGCAAGGTCAGCCCTCTTAGTGATGCGCTAAAGAGCTTGAAAGAGCCCTAAGGAAGCATGGATAAGGTCATAACGATGGATGTGGGAGTTTATAAAGTAATTGAGTTCATTGATGGAGAAAATCGCATCT